>JBQCFA010000508.1:0-7270 GCA_051959695.1 Rhizobiaceae bacterium | reverse complement strand
GAAACGGTTCGCCGCCGCCAGGCAGCGGGTGGAAAGACTGATGGAAGAAGCCGGGTTGCCGGCATCGGCGCAGCTTGCCCGCCGCTTTCCACATGAACTCTCGGGCGGCCAGCGCCAGCGCGTGATGATCGCGATCGCGCTCGCCAGCGAGCCGGCGTTGCTGTTCGCCGACGAGCCGACCACGGCGCTCGACGCCACGGTACAGCTCCAGGTCCTCAAGACTCTCGGCCGACTGCACCGCGACAGGCACATGGCCATGGTCATCATCACCCATGATCTCGGCGTCGTGGCGGAGCTGTGCGACCGTGTCTATGTCATGCGCGCGGGCAAGGTCGTGGAAAGCGGCGACGCGGTCGAGGTGTTCGAGAACCCGCGCCACCCCTATGCGGCACAGCTCATCGACCTGAGTACGCGCCACCGGCGGCTCGGTTCGTCGTCCTCCTTACCGCGCGGCGCGGTAACTGGTCCGGCTTCGGCCACGGAGGCCAGATGACGGGCGAGCCGATCCTGAAGATTCTGGGCGTGACCCGCCGCTACACAAGCCGGAATTCCTCGGGCTGGCGCCGACAGTCCCTGAAAGCCGTCGACGGTGTCGATCTGGAGGTCAATGAAGGAGAGACCCTGGCCATCGTCGGCGAGTCGGGATCGGGAAAGAGCACGTTGGCCAAGCTCATGCTGCGGCTCGACGAGCCGACGGAAGGAGCCGTGCTCTACCGTGGCATTCCGTTGCCGCGACTGGGTCGCAGGCAGTGGCGTGCCTACCGGCGTGAGGTGCAGGCCGTATTCCAGGATCCCGCTTCCTCCCTCAATCCGCGCATGCGGGTCGAACAATCGCTCGGCTACATCGCGCGCCGGCACGAACTGGCCGAACCTTCCCGGCTGCGAGACTTCCTGGCCGGCCATCTGGCAGCCGTCGGTCTCGATCCCCCGGAACAGTATTTGTCGCGCTATCCGCATCAACTGTCCGGCGGACAGCAGCAAAGGATCGCGATCGCCCGCGCGATGATGCTCGAACCGCGTCTGATCGTGGCCGACGAGCCGCTGTCGAGCCTCGACATCTCCATCCAGGCCCAGGTGCTGGACCTCATGCGGGACCTGAGCCGACGCAGGAATGTGGGCTTCGTGCTCATAAGCCACGATCTGAACGCGGTGCAGTCCATCGCCAGCCGGACGGCGGTCATGCAGCACGGACGCATCGTGGAGATCGGCACGGACATCTTCGACGCGCCCAGCCATCCTTACACCCGGCTTTTACTGGAGGCCCGCCTTTCGGCGGATCCGCGGGAAGCCCGGGCAAGGTTGGGCAGGGCGCCGCATGTCGAGAATCCCCGCGAAAGGTCGGGGCAACAACCGGGCGGCTCCGCTACGCCCGGGGCAGAGGATGCGGGGGCGAACGTTTCGGGGAGAGCGTGAGCCACGACGGAGAATTGCCAAGCGCAAAGGAGAAGTGAATGAATACCATGGTATCAGTTCATCCAGAATCGCGGCCCGGATATGCCGCCCGTAAGAACCTGCGTCGTCACATCATGAGAGGCGCGCGCGGGGCGGCGCTTTCGGCGCTGATCGCCGTCGGCGCTTCGGCGCATGCCTTCGCCGCCGACGACACGCCCGTCGATGGCGGTACGATCGTGGCGGGGATCGATCCGGCGGCCATCGCGACCCTGAACACGCAGCTTACCTCGCTGACGTCTTCCCTGATCATGGCCGATGTCTGGGCCGATGGCCTGATGACCTACGACCGCGACGGCAAGCGCATTCCGCGCCTGGCTGAATCATGGGAGATATCGCCGGACGGGTTGACCTACACGTTCAAGCTCCGAAGCGGTGTGAAATGGTCCGACGGCAAGCCCTTCGGCGCCGACGACGTCGTCTTCACGCTGATGAATTTCGGCAAGTACAACACCTACCTCACCAAGCTGATGCCGCTCATCGCCGGTGCCGAGGCGCCGGATCCCACGACTTTCGTCGTCAAGCTTAAGCAACCGATGACGGCGACGCTCGACCTCTTCGACAAGGAGGTCTTCCCGCTGATGCCGAAGCATGTCTACGAAGGCACCGACCTGCTGACCAATCCCGCCAACCGCGCGCCGGTGGGCCTGGGGCCCTTCAAGTTCGTGTCCTGGGATACGGGAAGGGCGATCACCTTCGAGCGCAACCCGAACTACTGGGAAAAGCCGAAGCCGCATGTGGACTCGGTCATCTTCGCGCTGATCCCCGATGCCCAGCAGGCCATCAACGCGCTGTCGCGCGGCGAGGTCGACTGGGTCCGGCTGGAGCCCGTTAAGGTGCCGGTTGCCGAGGCCGCCTCGAAGGGCGGCAAGTTCCAGGTGGTCGAGATCAAGACCAACGCCCCGGAACGCGCCGTGGTCGATTTCAACATGCGCAAGGAGCCGATGAAGGACCTGAAGGTCCGGCAGGCACTGTTCGAGGCGATCGACCGTGATCGGGTCGCGCAAGACGCCTATCAGGGGCTGGCGAACAAGGCCGTCAACGCCATTCCCGTGCAGTTCCGCAATCTCCACGACCCGTCGATCGATTACAACAAGCTTTATCCCTACGACCCCAAGAAGGCCGGCGAACTGCTCGACGAAGCCGGATATCCGCTCAAGGACGGCAAACGCTTCTCCATCGAGCTGACCTACATTGCCAAGCCGCCATATGATTCGGTCGCCAAGGTCGTGCAGTCGCAATGGACGGCGGCGGGGGTGGACGTGAAGCTCGTGGGCCTCGATCCGCAGATCTGGATCGACAAGGTCTACAAGAAGCACGACTACGATGCTTCCATCATATCGCTGACGGGCAGGACCAATCCCGTGCTCGGCATCGACAGAAGCTATCTGTGCAATGACGGCAACGTCCCGTTCGCCAATCCGACCGGCTACTGCAATGCCGATTTGGACAAGCTGATTGCGGAGGCCGCCGCCGCGCCCCTCGACAAGCAGAAGGCCGCTTATTCCAAATACGCGGAAATCGTCGCGCGCGATCTCAACGAGATCACGCTGACGAACGCGCGCGCCTTCGAAGCGGTATCCACTCGGTTGAAGAACGTCGACGCCCAGTTCAACGTCGCGTTCAACACGCACCCGAACTGGCAGGAAGTCTGGATCCCCAAAGACCAGCAAAAATAACGGCAGAGCCACTGCCTGACCGCTTACCGGCGGGCGCCTCGGCGCCCGCCCATTCCTTCCTGTGCAAAAATGGGTGCCAAATTGATCCGGGACGTCACTCCTCTGGTTCAGCCTCGAACGGTCGCTGTCGTCGGTGCTTCGGCGAAACGTGCCTCGCAGGGCAACATCGTCATCGACAATCTGCTAAAATGGAACTTTTCCGGCACGATCCTCCCCGTCCATCCGTCGGCCGCCACGATCGATGGGCTTCCCGCGCTCGGATCGATCGGCGACCTGCCGGCCGAAGTCGACACCGCAGTCGTCGCCATCCCCGCCGCAGGTGTGCTCGAATGCCTGACAGCGCTTGAAAAGGCAGGCGTCCGCTCCGCGATCGTCTTCGCCAACGGCTTTTCCGCTGAGGAAGAGGCCAGCATACGCGCGTTCGGCGAAACGAGCGCCATCGCCGTGCACGGTCCCAATTGCATGGGACTGGTCAATTTCGTCGACGCCGTGCCGCTCTATCCCTCGCGCCCCTCCCTGCGCATCCGTCCGGGACGTTGCTCCCTCATCGCACAGTCCGGATCGGCCGCCATCTCGGTGATGAATTCCATCACGACCGGCCTCTCCAAGGTCGTGACCGTCGGCAGCGAGTTCCAACTCGCTGCTTCCGACTATCTCGCCTGGCTGGCCGATGACGACCAGACGGATGTGGTCGGAATTGTCGCCGAATCGATCAAGGATCCCGTCGATTTCGCCGCTGCCGTCGAGAAGATCAGGCGCCGGGGCAAGGGTTTGGTTGTCCTCAAGGTCGGCCAGTCCGAACTCGGCTCTGCCGCCACGAAAGCCCATACAGGCGCGCTCATAACCAACCGGGATGCCTATGACCGGTTCTTCGCGGAATGCGGCGTCGCCACCGTGCGCGACTATGACGAACTGGTTGCTTCGATGGAGTGCTTTTCACAGTCGCGCCATCGTGGCGTGTCGGGCGCGATAGCGATTGCCGGCATCTCCGGGGGGCAGACGGCGCTTTCCTGCGACATCGCCGACGAGGTCGGTGTCGAGCTTGCGAGCTTCGCGCCCGATACGATCGAAGCTGTCCGGGCGGCGCTGCCCGGCAATGGCGGGGGCAACCCGATCGATATCGGAGCGACGGTCCTAGCCGAATCACGCAGGACGCCGGAGGCTTTGCGCGCGGTGCTCTCCGACCCGGCGGTCGGCGCTCTCGCCATCCTGCAGGACTCCCAGGCGAGCCTGAACCCGATCACTCTCCAGAATTACATGCGGCACATCCCGACCTATGCGGAGATTGGCAGAGAGGCGAGGAAGCCCGTGGTCGTGGTGTCGCCGACGGCCGATCCAATTCACGAGGAGATCGCGGCCGAACTCACGGCGGCCGGGGTTCCGCTGCTACGCGGACTGCGGCCGGGGCTGGCGGCGGTCGGCAAGCTAGGCGTGGGAAAGGTCGGGATGGCGGGAGCGTGGGCCGGACGGCACCGCGCCGATCGCCAGCCGCACAACGCCGAGGCCGCCGCGCTGCGACGCGAGCTTGCCGGCCTGTCCGGCGCCCTGCCGCCGGAACTTTGCGTAAGGATCCTGACCGCTTATGGCGTGCCCTTCGTTCGCTCGATCGTGGTCGGCAACGCCGGGGAGGCCATCGAGCGCGCGCAAGAGGTCGGCTTCCCGATGGTCGTCAAGATCGCGTCGCCGGACATATTGCATCGTTCCGACGTTGGCGGAGTCGTGCTCGACGTGAAGGGGCGCGTCGATCTGGAAAACGCGGTCGCCCGCATCGCCGCCAATGTGGCGGCCCGTGCGCCGCGGGCGAGGATAGACGGCTTTGAGCTCCAGGAGCAGTTTCAGGCGGACGCGGAAGCCATGATCGGCTTTGCCGCCACGCCTCCCTTCGGTTCGCTCGTGGTGGTCGGCAGCGGTGGGACACTGGTGGAGCTGGACGCCGACAGGGCGGTCGCCCTTGCTCCCGTAAGGCGCGACGCGGCCAGGAAAATGATTGCCTCGACACGGCTCGGCAAGCGACTGGCCGGCTATCGCGATTTGATGCCCACGACCGACACGGAGGGGTTGGCGCAATTGGTCGAGAGCATCGCTATGCTGGCCCAGGATCTCGGCGACCTCGTTACCGCATGCGATCTCAATCCCGTGCTGATACGGAAGGGCTCAGGCGAGGTTCGACTGGTGGACGCGCTCATGCTGCTGCGAACCGACGCTTCGTCTTGATCTTCCGTGACCCGGCCGATGAGGTGGTGACGCACACCCCGCAGCCGCCCTATCCTCGACGCCGACCCGAAGCCCGCCGCTCACCACGGCGGGCTTTTTTCTACAGGGGCTGGCGTACTACGGAGTTGTTGACATTCATCTCAATGTCTATTGAGATATTGAGATGAATGAATCGCAAGCCCTTGAAGCCTTCGGCGCCCTGTCGCAGGAAACCCGCCTCCGGATTGTCCGGTTACTTGTACAAGCAGGATCGGACGGGATGCCAGCGGGGGCGATTGGCGAGGCCGTGGAGGCGTCATCCTCCCGCGTGTCCTTTCACCTTAGCCACCTTGAACGTGCCGGGCTGATCCAGTCTCGCCGGGATGCTCGCTCTATCATCTACAGCGTCACCTTCAGCGCCCTTTCCTCTCTAGTCCGCTTCCTCATGGACGACTGTTGCCAAGGCAGGCCCGAAATCTGTCAGCCGATCATCAACGCTGCCACGTGCGACTGCTAGGGGAAAACGATGTCTGATCGCATCTACAATGTGCTGTTCTTATGCACTGGAAATTCGGCGCGCTCCATCTTGGCCGAAAGCATTCTTCGTAAAGATGGCGCCGGGCACTTCCGGTCCTTCTCAGCCGGAAGCCAACCGAAGGGGCTGGTGAACCCGTGTGCACTCAAAGTGCTTGCGGCGATGGACTACCCGACAGACGGCTTCCGCTCGAAGGCATGGGATGAATTTTCAGTCTCCGGCGCTCCCGTGATGGATTTCGTGTTTACCGTCTGCGACAGCGCCGCAGGCGAAGCGTGTCCGGTATGGCCGGGACAACCCGTGACCGCACATTGGGGAATCGAAGACCCGGCAGCGGTCGAGGGAAGCGACATGGAGAAGGAACGGGCATTCAGCACCGCCGCCCGATACATGAGAAGCCGCATCGGGGCTTTCCTTGCCCTCCCGCTCGCCTCAGTCGACCGCATGGCGCTTGGCGCAAAGCTGCGCGGCATCGGAGAGATGGAAGGGTCCACGGCCACGACGCCGAAGGCCGGTTGATGCCCTTCGACCTGCGTCGCCGACTGGTCGCCGAAACCCTTGGAACCGCCCTCCTAGTAGGGACGATTGTCGGTTCCGGCATCATGGCGGAAAAGCTTACCAGTGACCTCGCCTTGGCCTTGCTGGCGAACACCATCGCCACCGGGGCAATCCTTGTCGTGTTAATCTCGATCCTTGGTCCGATTTCCGGGGCGCACTTCAATCCAGCCGTGTCGCTGGTCTTCGCATTGCAAGGTTCCCTTCTGGCGCGGGAAGCCGCTTTCTACTCCGTCGTGCAAATCGCCGGAGGCATCGTCGGAACCATCGTGGCGCACATGATGTTCGCGCTGCCCCTGTTTGAACTGTCCCTGAAAGCCCGCACCGGGGGGCCGCAATGGCTTGCGGAAGGGGTCGCCGCCTTTGGCCTTGTGGCGACGATCCTTGCAGGCGTTCGCTTCGACAGAAAGGCCGTGCCGTGGCTGGCAGGTCTCTACATCACCGCCGCCTATTGGTTTACCGCGTCCACGTCCTTCGCCAATCCCGCTGTAGCAATTGCCCGTGCCCTCACGAACACCTTTGCGGGCATTCGGCCCATCGATCTTCCCGCCTTCATCGTCGCGGAACTGCTAGGCGCGCTTTGTGCTTCGGCGCTAATGGCTTGGCTTTTAAGGTGCGACAGCCATGACGGCCTGCCGGAAAGCTCGACCAATGACGAGCCACAAAAAGGTACCCCGCAGCGTATCGCTTAGCAATTTCCAATGTATACCAAGTGATTGAAGAATAAGGAAAAAAAGAAGTCTGGCTGGGGAACCTGGATTCGAACCAGGACTAACGGAGTCAGAGTCCGTGGGTCTACCGTTAACCTATTCCCCAGCAGGCGCGGCCGGTGCCGTGCAAAGCGGGCGGCTATGTGCCG
>JBQCFA010000507.1:0-3515 GCA_051959695.1 Rhizobiaceae bacterium | reverse complement strand
ACCCAATGATATCAAGGATGGCGCGGAGGAATTCGCGCGCATCGGCGAAATGGCACGGAAATTCGACGTCACGCTTCGCGCGCTGCGCTTCTACGAGGATCGCGGACTGATCCATCCCCGCCGGGAAGGCACGACCCGTCTCTATTCGCGCCGTGACCGGGCGCGACTGAAGCTCATCCTTCTCGGTCGGCGGATCGGCTTCTCCCTGCGCGAGGTCAAGCAGATCATGGACCTGTACGATCCCAAGGGTCCGAACACACGGCAATTGAAGCTGGTGCTGGAAAAGTCGCAGCGGCAGTTGGGGCGGCTCGAGGCGAGGCGCGATGCGCTGGACGGTGCGATCAACGAGCTGAAGGCCGTGATGGCGACGGTCCGCGACAAGGTGGAGGCCGTGCAGCCGCTGCGCCGCGCCGGCTGACGGCGTCTTTTTCGTCCGCTCTTCCAGGTTGATAGAAGCAGACACACAAGCGCATGACCGCGCGAGGATTAATTGACGTTTCCGTAAACGTCAATTAATCCTCCTTTCCGGCGGATGGCCCTTGGGCGCATTCGCCCTTAGGTTATGTCCTTGCCTACGCTGATCATGCCACGGAGGAGCAATCATGCCGAGCTACAAGGCGCCTGTCGCGGATACGCTTTTCGTCCTCAAGGACGTGCTCGGCTACGAGCGCTACAATAATTTGCCCGGGTTCTCCGATGCGAGTCCCGATGTCCTCGAGGCCATCCTGGCGGAGAGCGCCAAGCTTGCCGAGGAGATCATGCAGCCCAGCAACCGGATCGGCGACGTCGAAGGCTGCAAGCGGCACGAAGACGGGTCGGTCACCACGCCGGCAGCTTTCAAGGACGTCTACAGGGAATATTGCGCCGGGGGCTGGATGGGGCTTTCCGCCCCGGCGGAGTACGGCGGCCAGGGCTTGCCATATTCCGTCCATACAGCGGTCGGCGAATATCTCTCCTCGGCGAACATGGCGCTGATGATGTATCCGGGCCTCACCCATGGGGCGATCGCCGCGATCCTCACCCACGGTTCGGACGAGCAGAAGCGGAAATATGTGCCCAATATGGTCGAAGGTTCGTGGACCGGGACAATGAACCTCACCGAGCCACATTGCGGCACCGATCTTGGCCTACTGCGCACCAGGGCCGTGCCTGCCGGCGACGGAAGCTACCGGATTTCCGGCCAGAAGATATTCATCTCGGCCGGCGAGCACGATCTTTCCGAAAACATTGTGCATCTGGTGCTCGCACGCATCGAAGGGGCGCCGGAAGGCACCAAGGGCATCTCGCTCTTCATCGTGCCGAAATTCCTGCTGGGGGAAGACGGCACGCCGGGCAAACGCAACGCGCTCTCCTGCGGGTCGATCGAGGAGAAGATGGGAATCCACGGCAACGCCACCTGCGTCATGAACTATGACGAAGCGACCGGATTTCTGATCGGCCCGGAGAATGGCGGGCTTCGGGCGATGTTCACGATGATGAACGAGGCTCGGCTCGGCGTCGGCCTGCAGGGCCAGGCGATCGGCGAGGTCGCCTACCAGAATGCCGCGATCTATGCGCGCGAACGGCTGCAGGGCCGTTCGCTGACCGGGCCGAAGGAGCCCGACAAGAAAGCCGATCCGATCATCGTGCATCCGGATATCCGCCGGGCGCTGATGACGATGCGCGCCTTCAACGAAGCTGGCCGGGCCCTGATTCTGGCGACCGCGCTCCGTTCGGACGTCGCGCATCGCTCTCCCGACGAGAAGGAGCGCCAAGAGGCGGACGACTGGCTCGGCCTGATGACGCCGATCATCAAGGGTGTCCTGACCGACAAGGGCTTCGAGCACGCCGTCATGGCGCAGCAGGTCTATGGCGGGCATGGCTATATCGAGGAGCACGGCATGAGCCAGTTCGTGCGCGATTCCCGTATCGCCATGATCTACGAGGGCGCCAACGGCATCCAGGCGCTGGACCTGGTCGCCCGCAAGCTGGCGCAGAACGGTGGCCGCGCCATACAAGCCTTCTTCAAGGAGGTCGGAGATTTCTGCGAGGCGAATCGCGCCGACGAGCAGATGGCGCCCTTCACCAAGGCGCTCAAGAAGGGACTCAATGACCTCTATACCGCGACCATGTGGCTGATGCAGAACGGCATGAAGAACCCGGACAATGCCGGGGCGGCATCGACGGACTACCTGCATCTTTCGGGACTGGTTGCGCTCGGCTACATGTGGGGACGCATGGTGAAGACAGCCCAGGAAAAGCTGGCGACGGCCGGCGACGCCGGGGATTTCCACCAGAACAAGATCACGACCGGACGCTATTTCATGGAGCGCGTGATGCCGGAGACCGCTACGCATCTGGCGCGCATCTCGTCAGGCTCCGCAACCATGATGGCGCTGCCGGCGGAGGCGTTTTGAGCTCCGCACCCTCCCCCGCCGACATTCTGGCCGCGCCTCGCCCGGCTTGGAAGGCCGAGGACGTCGCCATGCTGCAGGACATGGCGACGAAATTCCTGGAAGCCGAAATCCTGCCCGAATACGACCGCTACGAAAAGAACGAGATCGTTGATCGAGGGGCGTGGGAAAGGGCCGGCAAGGCGGGCCTTCTATGCGCCTCTATGCCGGAAGAATATGGCGGTGCCGGCGGCACCTATGCGCATGAAAGCGCCATTGCCGAGGCGATCGGCCATGTCGGCGTCGACGGGTTCGGCATCGCATTGCATAACGCGATCGTCGCGCCCTACATCCTGCATTACGGATCGGAAGAGCAGAAGCGGAAGTGGCTGCCGAGGATGGCGACGGGCGAATTGATCGGCGCCATCGCCATGACCGAGCCAGGCGCGGGCTCCGACCTCCAGGGCGTCAAGACCCGCGCCGAGCGCGACGGCAACCAGTACCGTATCAACGGGTCCAAGACCTTCATCACCAACGGCCAGAACGCCAACCTGATCGTCGTGGTGACGAAGACCGATCCTTCGCAGGGCGCGAAGGGGACCTCGCTCATCGTGGTCGAGACCAACGAGGTGGAGGGGTTCCAGCGCGGCCGCAACCTCGACAAGATCGGGCTCAAGGCCAACGACACGTCGGAACTCTTCTTCAACGATGTCCGCGTGCCGACCGCCAACCTTCTCGGCCACGAGGAAGGTCAGGGCTTCGTCCAGCTCATGCAGCAACTGCCGCAGGAGCGCCTCCTGATCGGTGCGCAGGCGATCGCCATGATCGAGCGGGCGCTCTCCCTCACGATCGCCTATGTCAAGGAACGCAAGGCGTTCGGCAAGGCGATCATCGACTTCCAGAACACGCAGTTCAAGCTGGCGGAGATGAAGACGGAGGCGACGGTCGGGCGCAGCTTCTACGACGATTGCGTCGCCCGCCATCTCGACGGCAGGCTCGACGCCGTCACGGCCTCGATGTGCAAACTGTGGCTAACCGATCTGCAGTGCAAACTAGTCGACGAATGCCTTCAACTCTTCGGTGGCTATGGCTACATGAACGAGTATCCGATCGCGCGCATGTTCCGCGACGCCAGGGTGCAGC
>JBQCFA010000506.1:0-8227 GCA_051959695.1 Rhizobiaceae bacterium | reverse complement strand
AACCGAAGTCACCCGCGGCTATGAGCTGGCGGCGGACGCGCTGAACGCCAAGGGCGGTTTGCTCGGCAAGAAGGTCGAGATCGTCCGCGGCAACGCTACCAGCCCGCAGGAAGGCATCGCAGCCGTCGAACAGCTCGCCGGCCGCGACAACGTGGACGTCTTCATCGGGACCTACCTTTCGGCGGTGGCACAGGCCGCCTCGGAAGCGGCGCTCAATTACAACAAGCTTTACTGGGACACCAACGCGCTTGCCGCCAACCTGACGGAACGCGGCCTGCCGAATTTCGTCCGCTCCGGCCCCTATTCGGCGTCTTTCGCCGCGCGTTCGGTGAGCTTCATCACGGACCTGGTGGCCGGGCAGCTGGGCAAGAAGCCTTCCGAATTGAAGGTCTGGATCGAGCATGAAGACTCCATTTACGGAACCTCGATCGCAAAGCAGCAGGAAGAGGCGCTGAAGAAGGCAGGCGTACAGGTCGTCGGCGTCGGGGCGCACAGCTACAAGGCCATCGACCTGACGGATTCGGTGCTGCGCGCGAAGAACGCGGCACCCGACGTCTGGCTCCAGACGGGCTATGTGCCGGACGGCAACCTGCTGCTCAGGACGGCGCGCGACCAGGGGTTCAAGCCGGCGGCCACGGTTTTCGTCGGCACTGGCGACACCAAGGAGACGCTCGAGGCGATGGGCAAGGATGGCGTCGAGGGCCTTTATGTCGTCAGCTATCCGCGCCCGGACATTTCCGAGAAATTCGGGCCCGGCTCGAGCGCCTATCTGGCGGCTTACAAGGCGAAGTACAATCAGGATCCGGTGGCGCCGCAGAGCATGGCCGCCTATGTCGGCTTCCAGATGATGGCGGAGGCGGTCGCCGCGGCCGGCAGCGCCGATCCGGCCGCCGTCAAGGCGGTGCTGCCCAAATTCGACAAGCCGGAGAGCAGCTACGCCACGGGCTTCGGCGTCAAATATGACGAGCATGCCCAGAACACACGCGCCTTCCCGACCGTCATCCAGTGGCAGTCCGGCAAGCAGGTGACGATCTATCCGGTGGCCGCGGCCGGCGATCACAAGCCGGTCATGCCGGGCAAATAGCGAACCCGAAGACAGGGGCAGCCGCGCCTGGCGGGCGCGGCTTCCCGTCGCCATGGAGGAGACGGATTTGCCGGGCCTGTTGAACATCATCGTCGTCGGCCTGCTGTTGGGCGGCATCTACGGCCTGATCAGCATGGGCCTCAACCTGATATTCGGCGTCATCCGGATCGTCAATTTCGCGCATGGCGAGCTGGTCATGCTCGGCATGTATGGCGCGTATATGTGCTACTTCCTGCTCGGCATGGATCCATACGCCTCCCTGGCGATCGTGGTGCCCGCGATGTTCGTCTTCGGCGTATTGATCCAGCGCTTCGTACTGCAGCCTTTGCAGGGCGAGCCGATGATGCAGATATTCGCCACTTTCGGCCTTCTGCTCATCTTCCAGAACGCGATGCTCGCCATCACGGGCGGCGTCGGCTACACCGCGCCGAGCGACCTGTCGTCGATCGTCATCGACGTTGGCGGCATAAAGATCAGCCTGGTGCGCCTGATCGCGCTGGTGGCCGTGACCGCCGCGGCGCTCTTCCTTTCCTGGTTCGTCAAGAACACCATGATCGGCAAGGCCGTGCGTGCTGTCACGCAGGACCGCCGCGCCGCCCGCCTCATGGGCATAAATGTCGAATGGGCGTTCATGCTCACTTTCGGCGCCGGCGCCGCGCTTGCCGGGCTTGCCGGGGTGCTGCTCGCGCCGATCTACACCATGTCGCCCCAGATCGGCGGCAATTTCATCCTCGCCGCCTTCGCCGTCGTGGTCCTTGGCGGCCTGGGCAGCGTCTGGGGCGCCTATATCGGCGGCTTCCTGATCGGGATAACCGAGGCGGTAGCCGGCTACTATCTTGATCCGTCGCTTAAGACCGCGATCTGGTTCGCGATCTTCATCGGCATGCTGATCGTGCGGCCGTCCGGCCTGTTCGGCGTGGTCGGCGCGGAGGAGATCGGTCTGCGTGAGCAGGATTGACGCCATGGCCGTTTCCGCCCCGCGCGCCGCCGGCATAACGACCTTCGCCACCGAGGCGTTGCGCATCGCAGCGATCGTCGTGGCGCTGCTTGCCTTGGTTTGGTTCTATCGCAGCGATCCCTTCACGCTCAATATCCTCGCCTACGCGTTCCTGTTCGCATCGCTGTCATCGGCCTGGAACATCATCGGCGGCTTCGGTGGGCAGTTCTCGCTCGGGCACGGCGTCTTTTTCGCCATCGGCGCCTATGTGACGGCGAACCTCTACATCCATTTCGGCCTGAGCCCCTGGATATCGCTAGTCCCCGCCGCCGGCCTGGCGGCGGGAGTGGCGGTGCTGGTTTCGTGGCCGACATTCCGGCTCAAAGGTCCCTTTTTCGCCATCGCCACTATGGCGCTCAATGAGGTCGCCTTCGTCCTCGCGAACTACTCAGATATGCTGACTGGCGGCCCGCGCGGCCTTTCCCTTCCCTTCAAGGCCGGCCTGGTGAACATGATCTTCGCCAGCCGCCTCTCCTACGCCCTACTCATGCTGGGCTTCCTCACCGCCTGCCTTCTTGTCTGCGCCTATGCCTGTCGCAGCCGTCTCGGCTACTACTTGCAGGCGGTGCAGATCGATGAAGACGCCGCGCGCGCCGTCGGCATCCGCGTCCTTCGCGTCAAGCTGACCGGCATGGCCATATCGGCCGCCCTGACCGGCGTCGGCGGTGCGATCTTTGCCATGTATCTGCGCTTCGTCGATCCCCCGACCCTGCTGTCCCTGCCCGACGTGGGGGTGAAGTTCGCCCTGATCGCGCTGATCGGCGGCGTGGGCACGCTCTACGGCCCGCTGGCCGGAGCGCTTCTCATCGTGCCGCTGGAATTCCAGCTTCGCGCCGGCTTGGGGGCAAGCGTGCCGGGCGGCAATCTTCTCGTGCTCGGCGTCATCCTGGTTCTTTGCGCGCTGTTCCTGAAGCGCGGCATCGTCGGCACGGCGATGACCCTGTGGGATCGTGCCGGAAGGCGCTTCCGATGAGCGAAGCCTTCCTTTCCCTCTCCGGGCTCACCAAACGCTTCGGCGGGCTCACAGCCGTCTCAGGCGTGTCCTTCGACATGGCCGACGGCGATCTCATCTCCATCATCGGCCCCAACGGCGCGGGCAAGACGACGCTGTTCAACCTGATCACCGGCCAGCTTCCCGCGACGGCCGGGAGGGTCGTCTTCAAAGGGGAGGATATCACGCGCGAACCGCCGCAGGCGCGGGCGCGCCGCGGTTTCGGGCGAACGTTCCAGATTTCCAAGACACTGACCGCCCTGACGACGCTGGAGAACGCGATGGTCGGCGCGTTCCTGCATCACCGGGATCTCGTCGCCGCGTCGCGCCGGGCGCAGGAGATGCTGGAGCTTGTCGGCCTCGGCGGGCGCGCCGGGATCAAGGCCGGCAATCTCACGCTGAGCGAACGCCGGCGCCTGGAGATCGCCCGCGCGCTCGCGCTGGACTGTTCGGTACTCCTGCTCGACGAGGTCATGGCCGGCCTCAACCAGACCGAAGTAGCCGATGTCATCGCGCTGGTGCGGCGGCTGCACCGGGATGGTGTGACGATCCTGGTGATCGAGCACAATTTGAAAGTCGTGAGGGCATTCGAGAGCCGCGTCATCGTCCTCGATTTCGGCGCGGTGATTGCCGACGGCATGCCCGAGGCGGTTCTCTCCGATCCCAACGTGGTGGAAGCCTATCTCGGAAGGAGGCGGACATGAGCGCCGCGCTCCTGGTCGAGAACCTTCACGCCGGCTACGGCCAGGCGGCCGTACTCGAAGACGTGTCGATCTCAGTCGAGCCAGGCGAGATCGTCTCGGTCGTCGGCGCCAACGGCGCCGGCAAGACGACGCTGCTCAATACCATCGCGGGCATCAACCGGCCAAGTTCGGGCCGCATTGTCTTCGACGGCGAGAGCATTGGCCACATGCCCGCGCATCGGCTCCCGGCACGGGGCCTGGCCCTCGTTCCGGAGGGCGGTCGTCTCTTTCCTTTCATGACGGTGCAAGAAAATCTGGAGATGGGAGGCTTCTCGCGCCGCGGTTCGCATGAATTCAGCGTTGCTCTTGACGAGGTGATGACACTGTTCCCGATCCTGCGCGAGCGGCGCGGGCAATATGCCGGGCATCTGTCGGGAGGCGAACGGCAGATGTGCGCCATCGCCCGTGCGGTCATGAGCGCCCCGAAACTCATCATGCTCGACGAGCCCTCGGTGGGGCTGTCGCCGAAGATGGTCGGCGAGGTGTTTCATCTGGTCGAGCAGCTGGCGCGGACGAGAGGCCTTACCGTGGTCCTGGTGGAACAGAACGTGCAGGAAGCGCTTGCCGTCTCCGACCGCGCCTACGTCATCGATCATGGCCGTATCGTCCGTGAGGGGGCGTCGGATGACCTCGCCAGCGATGCAGCCATCCAGGCGGCGTATATGGGATTGTGAGAATGCGGGGAAAGACCAGGAAAGGCGTAGCGCTGATCACCGGCGGCGGTACGGGCGTCGGCGCCGCGACGGCCGGCATGCTTGCGGAGCGGGACTTTGCCGTCGCGGTCAACTACAGCCGCAGCGCCGACGCGGCAGAGGCGACAGCCGAGGAATGCCGTCGCCTCGGCGCGGACGCCATGGCAATGCGAGGCGATGTCTCTTCGGATGCCGATTGTCGTTCCATGATTGCCGCCGTCATCGAAAAGTTCGGCGCGCTCGATCTTCTCGTCAACAGCGCCGGCGCCACGCAAATCACCAAATTCTCGGACCTCGACGTGCAGAACGGCGAGGATTTGTTACGCATCTACTCGGTCAACGTGGTCGGCGCCTATCAGATGGGGCGGGCGGCCGCGCCGCACCTCAAGCAATCCGGCCGCGGCGCTATCGTCAACGTCTCCTCCATCGCCGGCCAGACAGGGAGCGGCTCGTCGATCGCCTATGTGCTCTCGAAAGGCGCTCTCAACACGCTGACGCTGACCTTCGCGCGGCTGCTGGCGCCCGAGGTCAGGGTCAATGCGGTGTTGCCCGGCCTGATCGACACGGCATGGTTCACCGGCAACGGCGTCGAGGAAGGCGCCTTCGAGACCATGAAACGGCGCTTCGAAGATGCCTCGGCCCTGGGCTCGGTGGCCACGGCCAAGGACATTGCCCAGGCGATCGTCTATGCAGGCGTCGACGCGGTCAGGATGACCGGCCAGTTCCTGACCATCGATGCCGGGTTCCTGCTCGGCAAGCCGCCACAGCCGTCAAGGTAGAGGTCATGGACTTTCCAGACATCCGTCATGAGATTCACTATGGCAGCCGCGTGATCCGCTGCTTCGCCGAGCGCCCGACGAATATAGACGCAATGTTCCGTGCTTCCGCCGCGCTACAGGACGAGCGGACGGCGGTCGTTCTGGGGGAAGAGCGCATCTCGTTCGCCGCACTCGACCGGCGCGTGGAAGCGGTGGCGGCCGGACTGATGCGCGCCGGGCTGGAACAGGGCGAGCGCGTGGCGCTGCTCCTCGGCAACGGCATCGAGTTCATCGAAATGGTACTGGCGACCGCGCGCGCCGGTCTCATTGCCGTGCCGATGAACATCCGGCAGCGCAAGCCGGAGATAGAGTTCGTCCTCAACCAGTGCGCGGCGGCGGCGCTCGTCTACGATGCGGAACACGGTCCCAACCTTCCGGCGACCGGGGAGGTGCCGGCGCTGAGGCGCCTTTTCGTGGTCGGCGACGGGCCAGGCACCCCGTACAACGCGCTTCGGCAAGCCGATGCGGCGGGCATAGCCTTTCCGGCCGTCGCCGAGGAGGATGTCTACTGCCTGCTCTATACGTCCGGCACGACGGGAAAGCCGAAGGGCGCCAAGCTCACCCATTTCGGCGTCATCCATTCGCTGCTTCATTTCCAGCATGCACTGAAGCTCGGCTCGTCCGACGTCGGCGTGCTCGCTGTGCCGGCGTCGCATGTGACGGGCCTTGTCGCCATTATCCTCACCATGTTGTGCGTCGGCGGTACGACCGTCGTCATGCCGGCTTTCAAGGCGCGAACCTTTCTCGAAATCGCCGTCCGCGAAAAGATGAGCTACACACTGATCGTGCCGGCGATGTACAATCTCTGCCTGCTCGACAAGGATTTCGCCGGCTTCGACCTTTCCGCCTGGCGGGTCGCTGGCTTCGGCGGGGCGCCGATGCCGCGGGCGACGATCGAACGCCTTGCCGAAGCCCTGCCGGACCTGAACCTGATCAATTGCTACGGCTCGACCGAAACCACTTCGCCGGCCACCGTGCTCCCGTTCGGCGCCATCGGTGATCATCCGGCTTCCGTCGGCCGGCCGCTGCCCTGCGCCGATATCGTTATCGTGGGGAAGGACGGGCGCGAGGTCGCGCCGGGCGAAAGCGGCGAACTTCTGATCGCCGGGCCGATGGTGGTACCCGGCTACTGGGAGAATCCGGAGGCGGATAACACCGCCTTCGTCGGCGGCTACTGGATTTCCGGCGATCTCGGCTCGAAGGATGAAGACGGCTTCGTGCATGTGTTCGACCGCAAGAAGGACATGATCAACCGCGCTGGCTTCAAGGTCTACTGCATTGAGGTCGAAAGCGTGCTTTCGCATCACCCCGCCGTCGTCGAGGCCGCCATCGTCGGCAAGCCCGATCCGGTTCTCGGCGAGCGCGTCCATGCCTTTGTCTACAACGGGAACCGGCCCGCCGATGCCGCCGGCATAAGGGCATGGTGCGGCGAGCGGCTGTCGGACTACAAGGTGCCCGATACGATCACGTTCCTCGACCGGCCCCTGCCGAGGAACGCCAACGGCAAGGTGCTGAAGAACGCGCTGCGTGACATGCTGGCGGGCTGACCGTATGCCGCGCTACCAGGATCTGCTCGATTTCGAATTCCCGGAATTCCATCAGGACTACAGCCTCAGGGACACGATCCTCTATGCGCTCGGCGTCGGCGCGGGCGATAGCGACGAACTGCGTTTCATCTACGAGCAGGACCTTGTCACGCTGCCTTCGATGGCGGTGACGCTCGCCTATCCCGGCTTCTGGTATCGCGACCTTCGGCCCGGGCTTGATTTCGTCCGGACGCTTCATGCTTCCGAACGGATCGAATTGGACGGGCCGCTGCCGGCCGCCGCGCGCGTGTCGGCAAGGCCCAGCATCGTCGCCGTCCACGACAAGGGCGAGGGGCGCGGCGCGCTGGTGGTCAGTCGGCGCGAGATCGTCGACGTCGACACCGGCAGGCGGCTGGCGACCGTCCAGCAGACCGCCTTCTGCCGCGGAGACGGCGGCCTCGGCGGCCCCCTCGTGCCGGCGCCGGCGCCGCATGCGCTCCCCGCGAGATCGCCGGACGTCCGGGTGCGGATTGCGACCTCGCCTCGGGCGGCGATGATCTATCGCCTGTCAGGCGACTACAATCCGTTGCATGTCGATCCGGCCTTCGCGCGCGAGGCTGGCTTTGCCCGGCCCGTCCTGCACGGGCTGTCGACCTACGGTCATCTTTGCCGCGTCCTTCTCAAGTCGCACGGGCAAGATTTCCTGCGGGTGATGGACTGCCGGTTCAGCGGACCGGTCTATCCGGGGGAAGCGCTCGACGCCGAGATCTGGTTCGACGGCAAGGTCGCAAGCTTCCGGGCCTATGTCGCCGACCGCAAGGTCATCGACAACGGCTACGCCGAATTCGCCTAAGGCACGTCATTTCTCCCACCATGTCCGCATGAAGTCGGTTTCGGACGCGGCGCCGGTGAAGGCCGGCCGGCGTCTTTCCGCGAAGGCGCGGACGCCTTCGACGGAATCGGTATGGGCAAGGAGTGCGGCCAACGCACGCGATTCATAATCGTGCGCCACGTACGGGTTGGGAGCGGCGGCCATCCGCCACATAAGCTGGCGCGCCACCGCGACGGAAGCGGGCGCGCAATGCGCGGCTATCTCGGCGGCATAGGCGCGGGCGCGAGGCATCAATTCGTCCGGCGCGACGACCTCGTCGACAAGGCCCTTCGACAGCGCCTCGTCGCAGGAGATTGTGCGGCCGGTCAGCATCCAGTCGAGTGCGGCGCCCATGCCGACAAGACGCGACAGGAACCAGCTCGAGCAGGATTCCGGCATGATCCCGCGGCGCACGAAGGGAAAAAGGTAGCGGCCGTCCGGCACCGCGATCCGGTGATCCATGGCGAGGAGGAAGGTCGCCCCGAAGCCGGCCGCGACGCCGTTC
>JBQCFA010000505.1:0-13022 GCA_051959695.1 Rhizobiaceae bacterium | reverse complement strand
GTATTCGTCGACCTTGGTCTTCGTTTGCGGCGGCAACTGGTCCACGTCCACCACGTTGACGTTGCTGATCGTTGGGGCGCCGGTGCTCGGCGCCGGCTGCGCGGGGGCCGGGCTGGAGGGGGTGGCTTGCTGGGCGCCGGCTGCGGCGCAAAGCGACAGCACGATTGCGGATGAGAGAAAAACGGTCTTCAACATTGTTCTGCCTTTCCATCATTGGGCAAGAATCGTTCTTGGGGCGGCAAAGCCAGTCCAGCGTTGCAATGTGGTGTCAACTCGGCCCTTGGCAGGTCATTCGATTTTCATATGATTACAAAATGAAGAAAAGCCACAGTACTCACCAAAAGTAACAGTATATTACCGGAAGGCCGTACGGTTTCGTGCGCGGCTGGATGAAATAAGGTGATGGATATGAAAACCTGTCTTGCGTTCGGTTGCGGCGTCACGTCTTTTTTCCTGGCGATGATGATGCTTGCTTTTGCCGCCGGCACGCCGGAAGTTTCGGTAAACGTCGAGAATGGCAGCCCTGACATGCGCAGGGCGGCGCACTATGATTGCGGTGGCAGGGGTATCGATGTGGCTTACATCAATGTCGAGCCGAACTTCCTCGCCGTCGTGCCGGTCGAAGGCAAGAAACGCATCTTCGTGCTGGTCCTGTCTGGTTCCGGCGCCCGCTATGCCTCGGGGCCGTATATCTGGTGGACCAAGGGCGGGGAGGCCTCCCTCTACGACGAGAGGAAGGGCCAGAACGCGCCTCCGCTCATGACTTGCACGCAATGAGTTGCCACACCCGGATCGCAGCCGGCGGGAGCACGAAGAGTGCACGCCGCCGGATGGGGGTATCGCTGCCTACAACCGGGTCGGCGGGTGGTTGCGGGCGTCGAGCGCGGCGAAGAGCACCGCAAAGCCCGATGTCAGGAAGGAGATCCCGACAAACAGGCCGATCGCCCAGATAGCGGTCATCGGCAGTCCGAGGATCAGCATCAGCGCCAGCGCAATGTCGATGACGCCGGATATGACCACGATCCAGAAGCGGCCCGTCGAGGCGCTGAAGGCGCGCGCGATGGCGAAGTTGAAGACGCCCGAGAGGATGAAGAAGATAGCCAGGATCCAGGTCAGGGTGACCGCGCCCGAGAGCGGGTTGACCAGGAACATGATGCCGAGCAGCGCACAAAGGACCGAGAGCGCCAGATTGGCCCAGAAGCCGGGCGCCTCGCGCATGCGGAAGGCGCTGATAGCGCCGACCACGCCGCCGATCAGGAACAGCCAGCCGAAGAAGATCGTCGTGGCAAGGGTCGCGGCGAAGGGCGCGAGGATCGCAAGGATGCCGACGATGATCTCGATGACGCCCTGGACGGCATAGGCTTTCCAGTGGTCGTGGAGATGCCTGCGCAGCCGTGTCTCCAACCGTGTTGACGAAAAGTCGGTCATTGTCGTCACCTCGCGCCGCTGTGATAAAGGGACCTGTCCGAAACGATGCCGGCCCGCCATCATAGACCATTGCGGCATTGGAACGAAGAGGCTTCCGGGACGGAGGATTTTTCCGCGCGACGCCTGCGCGGAACGGGCGAGGCAACCGGCCGTTGATCGCCTATTGTAGGCGGCCACGGCCCCCGAGCCTGATACGCAACAGCGATAGCGAAAGGAGACGCCCATGAACGTAGCCCCCGGAGTCGGCGAGGATCGGGAGATCCTGGTGCGCTTGCCCGGCGACATCCTGCGGGCGCTGGACAGATTCGTCGCCGAGCAGGGGTACGAGACGAGGTCCCAGGCCATGCTGTCCGCCCTGCATGAATGGGCGCATCGACGCGGCTATATGAGCGAGGCCGGCGAGGAAGGCATCCGGCCGGAAGACCTGAACGCCGGCAACGACGGATGATCAGCATCGGCCCGGCCCGGATTTCCGTTCACGATAGCGGACGCCGCTGAAATATTGGGAACAAGCCCCATCCGGCGACGTTGGGCGGCAGGGATGACAAGCTCCCGGAGACCGATCGGCCTCCATCATCCGAACCGCGAAAACCAGCAGGAAGGGTACGACGATGGGATTATTTTCCAAAGACATCAAGACCATGGACGATCTGGTCGTGCATCAGCTGCGCGATATCTATTATGCCGAGGCTCAGATCCTGAAGGCGTTGCCGAAGATGATCGACAAGACGTCGAACGCTGACCTCAGGAAGGGCTTTTCCGACCATCTGGAGCAGACCCGGAATCACGTTACCAGGCTCGAGCAGGTGTTCGAGATGCTCGATCTGAACGCCGAGGGCGTCGATTGTCCGGCGATCGACGGCATCATCGAGGAAGCGAACGAGGTCTCGGGCGAGGTCGACGACAAGCGCGTGCTCGACGCGGCGCTGATTGCCGCCGCGCAGGCGGTGGAACATTACGAGATGACGCGCTACGGAACGCTGGTGACCTGGGCTCAGGAAGCCGGCCGCGAGGATTGCGCCAGGCTTCTCAGGGAGACGCTCGAGGAAGAGCGCGCCGCCGACAAGAAATTGACCATGATCGCGGAACGCGAGGTCAACCTGAAGGCCGCCTGACCAGGGCGGAATGTTCTTCTCCCCAGCGGCCAGGGATTTTCCCTGGCCGCTGTCTTTTTGACATCGGCAACAGGGCAAGGAGGAAAAATGTGCACAGAATATTGACCGATCGATCGGTCAAGATTATGCTCTGCTCATGCCCCGCCGCGACACCCGCTCCGCCATTATCGACGCCGCCGTTGCCATCCTTGGCAGCCAGGGCCCCGACGGGTTCAGCGCTTCCGCGCTGGCGCGCGAGGTAGGGATAAGCAAGGCGGCGCTTTTTCATCACTTCCCGTCGATCGACGAGATACCGACAGCCGCTTTCGAGCGCATGATCTCCAACAGCCTCGCCATCGACATGCCGCCCGATGCCTCGCTCGCGGATACGGTCGAGCTGCTCGGCAGGGGGACGGCCGAACTGGTGCGCGCGCGCCGCGGCTTCTTCAACGCCTATTTCGTGCTCATGGCCCGGGCCATGTTCGACGACAGGCTTCGCGTGCAATTGCAGGCGTCGGGCGAAGCCTTGCTCGGCCGCCTGCGCGCACTCCTTGCCTCCAAGCTGGCGCAGGGGGAGGACGCCTCGGCTTTCGCGCGCCTGCTCGCCATGCAGTTGGATGGTTCGGCCATCCATCGCCTGGCCTTCGGGGGCGACGGCGAGATCGATGCGGCGTGGCGGCTCCTTGTCGACCTCGCCCGGCAAAAGGAAAAACCGCAATGAGGATCGCGATCAATGGCGCCGGCGTCGCCGGGCCCGCATTGGCCTACTGGCTCCTGCACCATGGCCATGAGCCGGTCCTGATCGAAAAGGCGCCGGTGCTTCGCACCGGCGGCTACGTCGTCGATTTCTGGGGCGCCGGCTACGACGTAGCCGAGAAGATGGGCATTCTCCCGCGACTTCGAGAAGCCGGCTACCGGATCGGAGAGGTCCGCTTCGTCGACGCGCGCGGAACGAAATCCGGCAGCTTCTCCGCGGATGTGTTTTCGCGCATGACCGGCGGTCGCTTCACCAGCCTGCAGCGAAGCGCCCTCGCCGCGGCGATCTATGGTGCGATCGAAGGCAGGGTGGAGACGCTCTTCGGCGACGGCGTCGCCTCCATCGCGGAAACGTCCGACCGGCTCCGCGTCGGCTTCCAGCATGCCGCGCCGCGCGATTTCGATCTCGTGGTCGGGGCGGATGGCTTGCATTCGCGCGTCCGGTCCCTGGCATTCGGCGAGGAGGCGCAGTTCGAACGCTTCCTCGGCTACGACGTCGCCGCCTTCGAGCTGACCGGCTACCGGCCGCGCGACGAACTCACCTATGTGAACCATGCGCTCGCCGGCCGCCAGGTCTCGCGGATTTCCCTTCGCGGCGACCGCACGCTCTTCATGTTCTGCTGGCGCGAGCGCGAACCGGCGCCGATCCCGGCCGACGACGACGCCCGGCGCGCCGCTCTCAGGCGCGAATTCGCGGACATGAAATGGGAAGTGCCGGCGATCCTCGCGGCGCTTGACGGCGTCGAGGAGATCTATTTCGACCGGGTCAGCCAGATCGAGATGCCGCGCTGGTCAAAGGGGCGCGTCGCGCTGGTCGGCGACGCGGCGGCCTGCGTATCCCTGCTCGCCGGCGAGGGATGCGGCCTGGCGATGGCCGAGGCCTACGTGCTCGCGGGCGAGATCGGCCGCGCCGGCAATGACTACGCCGCCGCCCTGGCCCGCTACGAAAGCCGGATGCGGCCGTTCCTTGCCGGCAAGCAGGCCTCGGCGCGGAAATTCGCCTCCACCTTCGTGCCCAACTCAGGCTTCGGCGTCGTCTTCCGCGACTGGATGATGCGGCTGATGGATATCCCCATGGTCGCCAACTTCTTCGTCGGCGAACTCACCGACAATATCGAACTGCCGGACTACCAGGCGGCGTGACCGTTCATGCATTGCCGATGAGGATGCCCGCGGCGAACACCAGCGCGCCGCCGAGCACGACCTGGAAGGCGGCGCGCAGGAAAGGCGTCTCCATGAACCGGTTCTGGATGAAGGCGATCGCCCAGAGTTCGAAGAAGACGACGACCGCGGCCACTGTGGTCGCCGTCCAGAAATCGGGGATGAGATAGGGCAGGGTATGGCCGAGGCCGCCCAGCATGGTCATGGTGCCGTTGGACAAGCCCCGTTTCAGCGGCGAGCCGCGGCCCGAGATCTTGCCGTCGTCATGCGCCGCCTCGGTGAAGCCCATCGAGATGCCGGCGCCGACCGATGCCGACAGGCCGACCAGGAAAGTCGCCCAGGTGTTCTGGGTGGCGAAGGCGGCCGCGAAGATCGGCGCCAGCGTCGAGATCGAGCCGTCCATCAGGCCGGCGAGCCCCGGCTGCACATAGGTCAGGATGAACCGTTTGCGCTCTTCCTGCCGTTCGCCCGTCGCGACGTCTTCCGGGACGTATTGCAGCCCCAGTCGGTGCGCCATCGACACATGCGATTTCTCCGCGGCCGCCAGGTCGCCGAGCAGCTTGCGCGTCGAGGCGTCCTCCGTCCGTTTCTGCGCCTCCAGGTAGAAGCGGTAGGCCTGGCCCTCCATCTCTTCCGCCTGGGCGCGCACATGATCGATTCCGAGCGGACGGACCAGCCAGTCCGGCTTGCGCTGGTAGTAGCCGCGCACATGTTCGCGCCGGATCAGGGGAATCCTGTCGCCGAAGCGCTTGCGGTGGAGATCGATGAGGACGTCCCGATGATGCGCCTCCTCCTCGGCCATCTCGTCGAAGACCTTGGCCGATTGCGGGAAGTCCTGGCGCAGGCCGTCGGCATAGGCGCTATAGATGCGGCCGTCATCCTCCTCGGAGGAAATGGCCAGCGCCAGGATTTCCTGCTCGCTGAGCGACGAGAAATCGCGGCGGCCGAGGCCGAGGAATCGAGAGAACATGCGGCACCCTATCAGTTTAGAATAGTTCTAAACTATGGGGCGATCCCTCTTCCGTCAATCGGCTTCGATGGCTTCCATTAGAATTATTGGCTGGTAGAACAGCGGCGGGCGGAGCAGCATCGGCCGCGCACCCGGAGATCCAGCATGACCGTCCACGCCCAGCCTGCCATTGCCGCGCCCACGATCGACGACATCCGCGCGGCTGCCGCACGCATCGACGGACTGGCGCGGCGCACCCCCTTGCTGGAATCGCCGGCGCTCAACGGAAAATTCGGCGCCAGGATCCTGTTCAAGCCGGAGGTCCTGCAGCGCACCGGGTCCTTCAAGTTTCGCGGCGCCTACAACAAGATCGCGTCGCTGACCGACGCGGAGCGGGCGCGCGGCGTCGTCGCCTTCTCCTCCGGCAACCATGCGCAGGGCGTGGCCGCGGCGGCGCAGCTTTTCGGCATCAGGGCGGTCATCGTCATGCCGGCCGACGCGCCGTCCATCAAGGCCGATAATGTGCGCGCCATGGGCGCCGAGATCGTTCCCTACGACCGCTATCGGGACGACAGGGAGGCCGTCGCCAGACCATATGCCGAGCAGGGCATGGCGCTGGTGAAGCCGTTCGACGATCCGCTGATCGTCGCCGGCCAGGGCACGGTCGGGCTGGAGATCGCCGAGGACGCCGCCGAACTGGGCGTTGCGCTCGATGCCGTCGTCACGCCCTGCGGCGGGGGCGGGCTGATGGCGGGCATCGCGACCGCCGTCAAGGCGCTGTCGCCGAAGACGGAGATATGGGGCGCCGAGCCGGACAATTTCGACGACACGCGCCGCTCGCTTGCCGCCGGCAGTCGCGTATCTGCCGACGCAAGCGCCAGTTCGATCTGCGACGCGCTGATGTCGCCCATGCCGGGCGAGCTCACCTTCGCCATCAACCGCCGGCTGGTCGCCGGCGTCGTGGCGGTGCCGGAAACGGTGATCGCCGCCGCCATGCGCGACGCCGCCGCCCATCTGAAGGTCGTCGTCGAGCCCGGGGGTGCGGCCGGCCTCGCCGCGCTTTCCTGCGGCGAAATCGCGCTTGCTGGCAGGACGGTGGCGGTCGTGCTCTCCGGCGGCAATGTCGACCTTGCGTTCTTCGCCAAGTTGATTGCCTCCACGACCTAGTCCAGTGTTCGCCGGAAGCGCAGCAGCGCCGCGCCGGCATAGGCGAGAATGAACAGGCCGAGTATGCCGACCTCGAAACCGACCTCGCCGAGGTCGGCGCCCTTCAGCATCACCGCGCGGATGATCCTGAGGAAATGCGTGAGCGGCAGGAATTCGCCCAGCCACTGCGTCCATTGCGGCATGCCGCGATAGGGGAACATGAACCCCGACAGCAGGATGGAAGGCAGGAAGAAGAACACGGTGAGTTGCAGCGCCTGCATCTGCGTGCGCGCCAGCGTCGAGATCGTGTAGCCGAGCAGCACCAGCGCGGCGACGAAGGCTGTCACCGCGAAGAGGAGGAGCGACAGGCTGCCGACGAAGGGGACGCCGAACAGAAGCTTCGCCGCGGCAAGGATGACGAAGACCTGCACCGCGCCGACGACGAGATAGGGCAGGATCTTGCCGAGCATGATCTCGAACGGGCTCGCCGGCATGGCGAGCAGGTTCTCCATCGTGCCGCGCTCGATCTCGCGCGTCAGCGCGATCGAGGTCATCATCGTCATGGTCATCTGCAGGATGACGCCGAGCAGGCCCGGCACGATATTGTATTGCGAGATGCCTTCCGGGTTGTAGCGGCGATGGACCACGACATCGAGCGCGGTCGCCGCATCCTGCGTGGCTACCGCCTGGGTTCCTTCCTCGCGCAGCAGCGCCTGCGCGGCGACGGTGCCGAGCGTGGAGATGGCGCCGCTCGCCGCCGCCGGGTCGGTGGCGTCGGCCTCGACCAGGATCTGCGGATGGTCGCGACGGTCGACCCTGCGGGCGAAATCGGCGGGTATGGTGACGATGAAGGAAACCTCGCCTCGCGCCATCAGGTCGTCGGCCTCCGCGGCGGTGCGTGCCACGTGGTCGAAGCGGTAGTAGCCGGTGTTGATCAGCGCCGTCACCATGGCGCGGGTGTAGTGGTCCTGGCTGGTGGCGACCAGCGCCGCCGGCAACCGCTTCGGGTCGTTGTTGATGGCGTAGCCGAAGAGCACGAGCTGAACGAGCGGTACGGCCAGCATCATGGCGAAGGTGATGCGGTCGCGCCGCATCTGGATGAATTCCTTCGTCAACAATGCCCCGAGGCGGGCAAGCGAGAAGCTCATCTTTTCCCTCCCCTCAAGGCCGAGGGAAAGGCTGGCGCATTCCTCATCCCATATTGTCCTTCGACTTGCCCATGAACTGGATGAACACGTCCTCCAGGCTGGTCTCGCCGGGCTCGATGGTGATGTCGCGCTCCTTCTTGAGCGAACCGAGCGTCGTCTCCATCGCTGTCTTGTCGGCGCCGACGACATGCAGCGTCGCGCCGAACGGCGCCACCTGGTCGATGCCGGGCTTGCCGGCAAGCTCCGCCTCGATGTGGTCCAGCCGCTTTCCGCGGATGACGAAAGTCGTGAGCCCGGCGTCGCGCACCACCTCCTCCACGGTGCCGGAAGTGAGCATCCTGCCGTAGGAGATATAGCTGATCCGGTGGCAGCGCTCGGCCTCGTCCATGTAGTGGGTCGAGACGAGCACGGTCAGCCCGCCATTGGCGAGGCGGTGGATCTCGTCCCAGAATTCGCGCCTGGCCTTCGGATCGACGCCCGCCGTAGGCTCGTCGAGCAACAGCAGCTTCGGCGAATGCATGATGCAGGCGGCAAGCGCCAGCCGCTGCTTCCAGCCGCCGGAGAGCGTGCCGGCAAGCTGGTCCCTGCGGCTCGCGAGACCGAGATCGTCGAGCGTTCGCGCGACATGTTCCTCGACCGGCTTCAGCCGGTAGAGCCTGGCTACGAAGGCGAGGTTCTCGGCGATGGTCAGATCCTCGTAGAAGGAGAAGCGCTGCGTCATGTAGCCGACTTCGTTCTTGATCTTCAGGCTTTCCGTCCGCAGGTCATAGCCGAGCACGGTGCCGCCGCCCTCGTCGGGGGTGAGCAGCCCGCACATGATGCGGATCGTGGTCGTCTTGCCGGAGCCGTTCGGTCCCAGAAAGCCGACGATCTCGCCCTCCGCGACGCTCATCGAGACATGGTCGACGACGGTCTTGGTGCCGAAGCGCTTGACGAGATCGTGGACATCGATGGCGGATGAGCCGTTCGTCAATCGTCGTTCGTCGTTCGATGGGGTCTTCCGACCAACGATCGACGACTGAGGAACGACGTTCTCAATTGGCGTCATCATGCAGTCTCACGTCGACGATCTGGCCCGGCTGCAGCTCCGTTGCATCGCCAGCGGGCCTGGCTTCGATCAGGTAGACCAGCTTCTGCCGCGTCTCGAGCGAGTAGATGACAGGCGGCGTGAACTCCGGATCGGGCGATACGTAGCTGACGCGCGCCTGCAGGCCTGGCCGGCAGCCGTCGCAGCGCACGTCGAGGATGGAGCCGAGCTTGACCGCCGAAAATTGCGGTTCGGGCAGGTAGAGCGTCAGCTTCACGGCGCCGTCCGGCAGCATCGAGACGACGGGGGCCTGCGGTCCGGCGACGTCGCCAGGATTGCGGATGACGTCGCTGATCCGGCCGGCCGCCGGCGCCTTGATCACACGCTTCGCCAGCCGCCAGCGCGCCTGGTCGAGGGCCGCGCGCGCCTGTTTGACCGCGCTCTCCCCAGCGTTGATTTCCTCCGGTCGCGCCGGCAAATTGCCGACGGCGAGATTGGCCTTCGCCTGTTCCACCTCGGCCACGGCCGTTTCCAGCGTCGTCTTCGCCGTGTCGAAATCAGCCTGGGTGGCTGTCCCCCTGGCATAGAGGTCGCTCAACCTGGCGGCCTTGCGCTTTGCGTCCGCCTGCTGTGCCTGGGCCATGTCGACGGCGGCCTTGAGCACGGCGATCTCTTCGGGACGTTTGCCGACCTTCAAATTGGCAAGCTGGGCCTCGGCCTGCGCCAGCGCGGCCTCCGCCTGCGCGACGGCGATCCTGGCATCGCTGTCCTCCAGTATCGCTATTGTCGCGCCGGCCGCGACCCGCTCGCCGCGCTTCACCGGAACGCCGTCGACCTCGGCCACCTCGATCGGCGCCAGAAGCGCGTATTCGCCTTCGACATAGCCGACGGCGAGCGGCGGCGGCGCGGCGCAGCCCGCGAGGATGGAGGTCGCCAGGGGCAGGGCGCACAAGACGCTCATGGTCTTTCGCCTTTCCGGGAATTCAGGATCGCATCGAGATTGTCCCGCGCGACGGAGGCGATCGCCGACGCCTGCCTCGGGCCGATATCCGTCCAACCCATGCGCCGCATCACCGCCGCGCGCCCGATGCGGAAATAGATCACCTGGCCGATCATGGTGAAGACGGCGATCCTGGTGCGTTCGCTCTCGGCGTCCTCGCCGGTAGCCGCTTCCCATATCCGGCAGATGCGCCTGTGTGTCGGCTCGAAGACGCCGTCATAGATGATGTCGAGCGCTGCGGTCGGGTGCGAAAGCTCGCGCAGGACGAATTGAACGATGAGACCGGCCTCGGGGCTGGCCACGATGAAAGCCACCATACGCTCGATCGCTGCCGCAAGCTGGTCGCGCGCGGCCTCGACACTCATGGCCGCGGGCTCGGCGGATGCGAGCGCCTGGCTCGCCAAGCCCTTGATCGTCTCGACGATGAAGCCCGCGCACGCTGCGCGCAATCCTTCCTTCGAGCCGAAATGATAGGCGATCGACCCGATATTCGCGTTGGCTGCGGCGGCAAGCGCGCGCGTCGAGGTTCCGTCGAAGCCTTTTTCGCCAAAGAGCTTCAGGCCCGCGCGGATCAGGGCCTGGCGGGTCTGCTCCGACGTGGAAGTCGTCTTCTTGTCGATCATGAAGTGATTTAATCAATCGATTGATTAAAAGTCAATGGGCGGACAGGTCGCATGAGCGGCCGGGCCTGGATCGCGAACGGGCATGCGCGCCCGACGCCGCCCTTGCGCCGGACCGGCGGAACGGCTTTCATCGCCTCGTCATGGCGAAAGAGATCGAGCGCAAGTTCCTGGTTGCGGGAGACCGCTGGCGAGCGGCTGCGTCTTCCAGCCATGCCATCGTTCAGTTCTACCTCGCCGCCTCAAGCGATCGCTCCATCCGTGTCCGCATCCGCGACGGGGCAGAGGCGCGGCTGACTCTCAAATTTGGCGCCGGCACACGCGAGCGGGATGAATTCGAATATGCCGTCCCGCTGGCGGATGCGCTCGGAATGCGCGCTTTCGCGATCGGCCGCCCCGTCGAGAAGACGCGGTATCTGGTCGAGCACGCAGGCCATTGTTTCGAGGTGGACGAATTCCACGGCGGGCTCGAAGGCCTGCTGCTGGCGGAGCTGGAGACGCCGGAGGCGGCGAGCGTCTCCGTCCTTCCCGAATGGATCGGCGAAGAGGTGACCGACGATCCGGCCTATACCAACGCCTCCCTGGCCACGGCGGGCTTGCCGGCGCGGCGGCGCCCGGGCGCGCGGGAAACGGAATAGCGCCCCGACACATTACGCTTACATGACGGTCCCGTTCATGCGCGGTTCAATCGGTGACGCCTAGAAGGGAGGCGTGTCAACCGAACGGAGAATCCTCCCATGAAACGTCTCGTTCTCGCCACCGTCGCTCTTTCACTCCTCGCCGCACCGGCGGCCTTTGCCCAGCCGCAGGATCTCCACCACAAGGGTCCGCATCCGACCCATGTCGTGAAGAAGAAGGTAGTGAAGAGGGTGGTGGTCAGGAAGTCGCACTGGCAGCGCGGCCACCGCCTGCCGCATGGCCAGCACTATGTCGTGGTCAAGGATTACGGCCGCTATCATCTGCGCCGGCCGCCGGTCGGCCAGCACTGGGTGCGCGTCGACAACCAGTATCTGCTGGTCGGGGTCACTTCCGGCATCATCGCCGCGCTGGTCAACGCCCAGTAGCGCCGGCTTGCCACGAAAGCGGCCCCGGTTTCCTCCCGCCGGGGCCGCTTTCCCTTCTACAGTTTTCCCCTTCTACAATTTTCTCAGGGCCACCTCATTGACCAGATGGTCGGCGCCTTTTTTCAGGATGAGATCGGCGCGCGGTCGCGTCGGCAGGATGTTCTCGCGCAGATTCTTCAAATTGATGTTCGTCCACAATCCTTCGGCGATCGCCCTGGCGGCGTCCTCGGACAATTGCGAATAGCGGTGGAAGAAGTTCTCCGGCTTGCGGAAGGCCGTCTCGCGCAGGCGCATGAAACGGTCGATATACCATTTGTGGATCAGCTTTTCGTCGGCGTCGATATAGATCGAGAAGTCGAAGAAGTCGGAGACGAACGGCACCGCATTGCCGTCGATCGGCAAGTCGCGCGTCTGCAGGACGTTGATGCCTTCGAAGATCAGGATATCGGGACGGTCGATGGTGACGAACTCGCCTGGCAGGACATCATAGGTAAGATGCGAATAGAGCGGCGCGCGCACGTCGCGCATGCCGGCTTTTATCGCCGACAGGAAGCGTAGCAGCGCGCCGATGTCGTAGCTCTCCGGAAAGCCCTTGCGCTCCATCAGGTTCTGCCGGCGCAGGACCTCGTTGGGAAGGAGAAAACCGTCCGTCGTGACCAGATCGACCTTCGGGCTCGACGGCCAGCGCGCCAGAAGCTCCTTCAGCACGCGCGCCGTGGTCGACTTGCCGACGGCGACGGAACCAGCGATGCCGATGATGAAGGGCGTCTTCACCGCATTGTCGGCGCCGAAGAACACCTTGCGCTGGCGGAACAGGAGCTGGCTCGTCTCGACATGCGCCGACAGCAGCCGCGACATGGAAAGGTAGACGCGCTTGACCTCCTCCAGGTCGATCGGATCGTTCAGCGAGCGCAGTCGCCGGATTTCCTCCTCGGCCAGGGTCAGCGGCGTGTCGTCGCGGAACGCCGCCCATTCCGCCGCGGAAAAGATCCGGTAAGGGGAATACCGCTCGTTCGGCGCAAGCTGATCCATGAACCGTTTCACTCCACCGTGCGTGCGGCCTTTTCCTGGATGCCGGTCCGCGCCGTCCGTCGTTCGAGCTCTGAAAGAACGTCCGACAGGGGAACGCCGGCGACCGCAAGCACCACCAGCCAATGATAGAGGAGGTCGGCGCTCTCCGAAACGAGCGCCTTGGCGTCGGTCCCGAGCGCCGCGATGACCGTTTCGACGGCCTCCTCGCCCAGCTTCTTCGCCGCCCGCTCCATGCCGCCGGCGAAAAGCTTCGCCGTCCAGGAGTCCGGGTCGCCGGAGCGCGCCCGCCGGGCGACGATCCTTTCGAGGTCGGCGAGGGAGAAATCGCTCATGGGCGCGCAGATAGCTGCATCAGGCGGCCAAGTCGAGTCGCATCGGCAGGCCCGCCTTCGCCATGTAGCGCTTCGCTTCGTCGATCGAGTAGGTGCCGAAATGGAAGATCGAGGCTGCGAGCACGGCCGAGGCATGGCCATCGCGAATGCCCGCGACCAGGTGCTCGAGCGTTCCGACCCCGCCAGAGGCGATCACCGGCACATGCACGGCGTCGGCGACGGCGCGCGTGAGCTGGAGGTCGTAGCCGGATTTGGTGCCGTCGCG
>JBQCFA010000504.1:0-3864 GCA_051959695.1 Rhizobiaceae bacterium | reverse complement strand
TCAAGGCCGGCCTGGCGAGGATGTAGCCTCCCGGCTCGAGCCGGGTCCGAATCCGAGCATCCGGCGGATGTCCTCGGGCGTCCTGCCTTGCAAGCGAAGCGCCGAAAGCGCGGTATCGCCGCGGCTTTTCGAAAGCTTCCGGCCGTCCTCCCCGAACACAAGGTCGTGGTGGAGGTAGCGTGGTGCCGGCAGGCCGAGCAGCTCCTGCAGCAGGCGATGGACGGCGGTCGCATGGAAGAGATCGCGCCCGCGCACCACGTCCGTGACGCCCTGGACCGCATCGTCCGTCACCACCGACAGGTGATAGCTCGTCGGCGTCTCCCGTCGCCCCAGGATGACATCGCCCCACCGGGCGGGCTCGGCACGCACCACGCCCGTCTCCCCGTCGGGGCCGTTCCCGCGCTCCTGCCACGAAAGCGGTCGGGCGATACGGGCAACCGCGCGCTCCATGTCGAGCCGCCAAGCAAAGGGTGCCCCGCTCTCCATGCGCTTTCTCCTGTCCCGCGCCGGGAGAAGGCGGTCGTGGTCGGGATAGAGCGCGGCGCCGTCCGGGTCGGTCGGCCACTTTCCGCCCGAGGCCCCCGCTTCCGCGATATGGGCGCGCATCTCGCCGCGGCTCATGAAAGCCGGATAGACGAGGTCCTCGGCGATCAGCCGGTCGAGATGCATGCGATAGGCGTCCATGTGCTCGGACTGCCGCCGCACCGGCCCCTCCCAATCGACGCCGAGCCAGGCGAGGTCCTCCATGATGCCACGCTCGAATTCCGCGGCGGAACGCGTCGGATCGATATCCTCGATCCTGACGATGAGCCGCCCGCCGGCCTCCTGCGCCAGCTTCTGGTTCAGGAGCGCCGAATAGGCATGGCCCAGATGCAGCCGTCCGTTCGGGCTGGGGGCGAAGCGGAAGACGCGCCTCTTACTCATCTCTGCTGACAAAGCGGATTGGACCGGACATGAACCGATTGCTACTTTGGCGGCCGGCCAAGGACAAGCAGCCTTGGTGGTTAACTGCTTTTGGTTTGAATCCACCCCTCCCGCCCTAATGGGCCACCCCTCGAAGGGCAGGCAGCTGCGGCGCCGTCTGTCACTCCCCTGCCAGGCGAGGGTCCGGCCGAAAGGCCGGGGCGGGGTGAAGATGCTCGAAGAGTTCGCGTAAGGTCGGCTCATGCAACGCATCGAAACGCTGGATCATGTGCATCAGGGCCTTGATGCGCTTTGCGCGACCGACCCGCGGCTCGTGCGCGTGCGCGCCATGGCCGGCGAGGTGCCGCTTCGTCGTTCGCAGCCCGGCTTCGCCAGCCTCGCATCCATCGTCGTCTCGCAGCAGGTATCGCGCGCCAGCGCTGCAGCCATCTTCGGCCGCCTGGCGCGGTTGGTCGATCCGCTCACTGCCGAAGGCGTCCTCGCGGCCGGCGAGGAAATCTTCCGCCAAGCCGGTCTCTCGCGGTCCAAGCAGCGCGCGCTGCTTGCCATCGCCGAGGCCGTCGCGCGCGATGAGCTCAACCTCGGCCGCCTCTGCGGCCTCGATCCGGCCGAAGCCATGCGAAGCCTGACGGCGGTGCACGGCATCGGCGCCTGGACGGCGGAGGTCTACCTGCTCTTCGCCGCCGGACATCCGGACATCTTTCCCGCCGGCGACGTGGCGCTCCAGACCGCTGTCGGGCACGCGCTGGGCCTCGATCCCCGTCCGGACCCCAAGACCCTCGTCAGGCTCGCCGAGCCGTGGTCGCCGTGGCGTGGCGTCGCCGCCCGCCTGTTCTGGGCCTACTATCGCGAGACGAGGGGGCGCGATGCTGCTCCGGTGACGGAGCTTGCGACTAACCCTGCATAGAACAAGCGAAATTGCTCGGAAACGCACTTTTTGAGTGGCGTTTTCCCGCTTCACAACCTTGTCATCCCGGGCTTACATTATCCCGCCGATCGGTTCGGGAATGATTCCAGGAGGTGAGTTCGTGACGGTCGCCGTCTCTCCCGATGGCCTGCCTGCGCTGGTGCTGAACGCGGATTACCGCCCGCTCAGCTATTACCCGCTCTCGCTCTGGTCGTGGCAGGACGCGATCAAGGCGGTGTTCCTCGAGCGCGTCAACATCGTCGCCGAATACGATCACGCCGTTTCCTCGCCCTCCTTCTCGATGAAGCTGCCGAGCGTTGTGAGCCTGAAGAACTACGTCAAGCCGAGCCGGCATCCGGCCTTCACCCGGTTCAACGTCTTCCTGCGCGACAGATTCCAGTGCCAGTATTGCGGCACGCATGAAGACCTGACCTTCGACCACGTCGTCCCACGTCGTTGCGGCGGCGCGACGACGTGGGAGACCGTGGTCGCCGCCTGCTCGCCGTGCAATTTGAAAAAGGGCGGCCACCTGCCCGCGGAGGCCAAGATGTGGCCGAGGCAGAAGCCCTTCCAGCCGACGGTGCATGATTTGCACAATAACGGCAGGCTCTTCCCGCCGAACTATCTGCACGAAAGCTGGATGGACTACCTCTACTGGGATGTAGAACTGGAGGCCTGACGCCTTCCCGTCTCAGGCGCGCTTACCTGCGAAGGTGCTCCACCATGCGATACCCGCCAGGATCAGGCTGGCGACGGCGTTCCATCCGGCAAAGGAAATGCCGAGGAAACGGCCGGCCGCCTCGTCGCAGGAGGGCGGAACGAACGTATTCAGCGAATCGAGAATGCCCTTGCCGTTACCCGCCGGCGCCGCGACCGCGCCGCAATCGGTCGGGCCAGCCCAGAATTTCCACTCCACCCCGGCGTGGTAGACGCCCATGTAGAGGCTCCACACCATCAGCGCCCCGCCGATCGCCAGCAGGCCGCGCGTAACGACCGGGGGCCAGCGCAACGTGGCGGAGATGACCGCCAGCGCCATGACCGGCACGCCGATATAGTAGGGAATGCGCTCCTCCAGGCAGAGCTTGCAGGGGATGTAGCCGCCCAGGTACTGGAAGCCGAGTGCCGTGCCGACGGTCGCCGCCATGGCGAGCATGAGGAAGAGCGCAGCGCGGGTCTGCGTCGTGCCGGCGGGAGCGGTAAGCGAGGCCATCTTGGTGTTCCGTGGGCTGGTCGAGGGATCAGTGCAGGTATTTGAACAGGATATAAAGCAGAATGACGACCGCCGCGGCCACGCCGACGATCAGCCCGAGGCGGTTTTCGATGAAATGCCGGATCGGATGACCGTAGCGTCTGAGCAGCCAGGCGAGGAAATAGAAGCGCGCACCCCGCGCCAGGATTGCCGAGACGATGAACAGCCAGATGTCGACATGCATCGCGCCGGACAGGATCGTCACCACCTTGATCGGCGGCAGGTGCGCCAGCCCCGACGTGACGAGCAGGAGCAGGATCGTCCCCGCGTCCGCCGAATTGCGCATTGCTTCGAAGGCGTCGAGCTTGCCGTAGAATTCGAGGATCGGACGGGCGATCGCCTCGAAGGCGAAATAGCCGAGGAACCAGCCGGCAATGCCGCCGAGTACGGAGGCGACCGTCGCCACGAAGGCGTAGCGCCAGGCCCGATCCGGCCGCGACAAGGTCATCGGCAGGAAGAGGATGTCCGCCGGAATGAAGAAGATCGAGCTTTCGACGAAGGAGATCAGCGCCAGCCATGCCTCGGCGGCCGGCCGGGCGGCGAGCGACATCGTCCAGTCGTAGAGTCTGCGCAGCATCAGCGGTCCCCGGCGAAGGCTCGTCTGTCTAGGAAGATTTGGCGGCAGGCGCAATCATGCGCGGGCGGTCATATCAGCGCGGAAAGGTTGACAGCGCGTCGTGGAATCGGTTGACGGCGAACCGCTTCACCGTATAGTCCGCCTCCGTCCCGGGCGCCCCGCCCGGTCGCGACGCGGGTGGGGCGGAACTGGTAGACGCGCCGGACT
>JBQCFA010000503.1:0-4292 GCA_051959695.1 Rhizobiaceae bacterium | reverse complement strand
CGCCGGCCTCGGCGCGCTCAGTCCCGGCAACGCCTACTGCATTTCCGGCTCTTCGGAGGTCCTCGGATTGCTCAGCGACAAGCCCGCAGAGGCAGAAGGATTGGTGACCCTGCCCTGGGGCGACCGGCTCTGGCATATCGGCGGCCCCGGCCAGAACGGCTCGAACGCGCTTGCCTGGATCGTCGACCGCCTGGACTCGAGCGATGGCCCTCTTGCCGAGAGGCTGGAAAACCTACTGAAGCTGCCTTCGATCGAGCAGCCCTTGCTCTTCCACCCCTATCTCCATGGCGAAAGAACACCGTTCTGGGACGCCGACCTGCGCGGCGCGTTTCTCGGGCTGACGGCGCGCCATGGCGCGGGCGACATGGTGCGCGCCGTCATGGAAGGGGTCGCCTTCCTCAACCGCCTCGTGCTCGAACGCGGCGAGGCGGCGGCCGGCATGAAGGTCGCGGAACTGCGCATCGCTGGAGGCGGCGGCCGCAACGCCGCCTGGAACCGGATCAGGGCCGACGCACTCGGTCGGCCCGTCGTCGCCGCGTCCGAGCCTGAACTGGGATTGGTCGGCTGCCTGGCGGTGGCCCGGGTCGGACTCGGCCTCGACGCCGACCTTTCGGCGGCCGCCGAAGCCGTCTCGCCGCCCCCCGTGCGCTTCGAACCCGATCTCGGCCGCCACGAGAAGCTGAATCGTCTTTACATGCTCTTCAAGGAAACGCATGAGGTTGTCGCGAACGCCTCGCATCGATTGGCGGCATTGGGGTAGGACCGGGCGGGCCGTGGGCGAGAGGAACCGCATGATCTTGAAAGCTTCCGCATGAGGCGTTTCGTCGGCCGGTACGGCACGGCGCTGGCGGGTCTTCTGATCTGCGTCTTCCTCGCGCTTTTCGCGAGGAATTTCGCCACTCCCGCCAATCTGATCAACGTGCTGAAACAATCGAGTTTCCTGACGCTGCTCGCGATCGGCTTCACCTTCGCGCTCATCACCTCCGAACTCGACTTGTCCTTTGCCAACATATGCAGCCTCGCGGCGGTGGCGACCGGAGCCCTGCTCTATCATCAATACCCCTTCGCGCTCGCCATCCTGACCGGTCTCGTACTCGGCGTGGCGGGCGGCATGCTGAACGGCTTTCTTGTGACGATCGTGAAGGTGCCGTCGCTGATCGCGACGCTCGGCACGGCGTCGATCGCCGGAGGCGCAGCCTTCATGCTGACCGGCGGGGTCGCCTATGTCGGGCGCTTCGATCCGCGCTTCCTGTTCCTTGCAAAGGGCACCATCCTGGGCGCGCCCGTACTGGTGATCGTCACCGCCGCCGCCATCGTCCTCTCGGTGCTGGTGACCGAAGCCATGCGCCTCGGCGTCCACATGCGCGCCACCGGCGAGGCGCAGGAATCCGCCCGCCGAGCCGGCGTCGCCGTGCGGCGCATGAAATTCCTCGGCCTGACCTTCTCCGGCCTGGCGGCTGGCCTCACCGCCGTGCTGCTCGTCGCCAACCTGTCTTCCGCCTCGCCCGAAATGGCCGGCGATTTCCTGCTGGAGGCGATCGCGGCGGTCCTGCTCGGCATGACGATGTTCACGCCCGGCAAGGCCAACGTCGTGGGCACCTTCGTCGGCGCACTCATCATCACGGTGCTCGGCAACGGGCTCGTCCTGCTCGGCGCCGCCTATTACCTGCAGAACATCATGCTTGGCCTCATCATCATCGGCTCCGTCGGCCTGTCGGCCAGCGTCATGAAGCGAGCCGCGTTTTCCATCTAGTTCCATCGGGGCAACACAGGGAGAGACACATGCAACCCAGACTGATCGCACTTGCCGCCGCGGCCGGCCTCCTGCTTGCAGGATCCGGCGCCGCTTCCGCCTTCGACCTCGGTATCGTCGCCTTTCAGATGTCGTCGGAAACGCATGCGCGCTGCGCCAACGCTGCCGAGGCCGCAGCCAAGGAGAAGGGCTGGACCGCGACCGTCCTCAATTCCAACGGAGCACTGCCCACGCACGCGCAGCAGATCGAGGACCTGACCCAGAAGAAGGTGAACGGCATCATCCTGTGCATGTCCAAGCCCGTGCAGCTCGACGCCCAGCTCGCCTCGGCCAAGAATGCCGGAATACCGGTCATTTCCGTGATGAGCGGCGGCAGCCCGCAGACGCTCTTCGACATCGAGGACAACGAATACGCCGCCGGCGCGACTTCGGCCCTCTATCTCCTCGGCAAGATCGGCTACGAGGGAAAGATCCTGACCGAACGCTTCGAGGGCAATGTCGGCACGCGCATCCGCGGCAAGGAGCTCGACCTGGTCCTCTCCGAGAACACCGGCGTCACCGTCGCCGGCTCGCATTCGATGGCGAAGACGGCAAGCTGGCAGGACGATGTGCGCAAGGGAATGCAGGCGCTCATCCTGCAGAATGCCGGCAGCTTCAAGGGCGTGTGGGCCTCCTTCGACGGACAGGCCTTCATCATCGACGACCTGCTCAAGGATCAGGGCATGAAGAAGGGCGACGTCGCGCTGGTCAGCACCGATGGCGGGCCGGAGGCCTTCCGGCGCATCAAGGACCCGGAATCCATGCTGACGGCAACGGTCGCGATCCCCTTCGACGCCATGGGCAAGGCGGCGGTCGACGACATGGAGAAGATCGCCGTCAAGGGCGCGTCAAAGGAGTCGATCGTCTCGGGGCCGTATCTCTACATGCCGGCCGAACTGGTGGACGCCTCCAACGTCGACCAATTCCTGAAAAAGTGATTCCGGGAGGAGGCGTTTTCTCCTCCTCCACCCCCAAGGATACGACAGATGGGCGCGATCCTCTCCGTCAGGGAGCTGCGCAAATCCTATCATGCGGTCGAAGCCCTGCGCGGCGTCGACCTCGATGTGGAGGAAGGCGAGGTCCACGCCATCTGCGGGGACAACGGCGCCGGCAAGTCGACGCTGGTCAAGCTGGTTTCCGGCGCCGAGCTTCCCGACACGGGTTCGATCCTGGTCGAGGGCCGGGAACGCCATTTCTCCTCGCCGCACGATGCCCTCGCCGCCGGGATCGCGACCATCTACCAGGAGCTGGCCGTGGCGCCGCGCATGGCGATCTACCAGAATATCTTCCTCGGCTCAGAGATCGAGAAGCGCATCGCGGGCATCCGCTTCCTCGACAAGAAGGCCATGATCGACCGCTCACTCTCCTATCTACGGGAACTGAAATCCGTGCTGACGGACATGCGGCTGCCGGTCGAGGAGCTTTCCGGCGGACAGCGCCAGGCGGTCGCGATCAGCCGCGCGCTCAGATGGGATGCCCGCATCATTATCCTCGACGAGCCTACTGCGGCGCTCGGCGTGCGCGAAACCGGGGTCGTGCTCGACCTCATCCGGCGACTGAAGGAACGCGGCACGACCGTCGTCCTTATCAGCCACAACATGAACGACGTCGTCTCGGTCGCCGACCGCGTCAGCATCCTGCATACCGGGCGTCTGGTCGGTACTGTCGCGGCCCAGGGCCTGACTGCGGGAGCGCTTTCGCAGATGATCCTTTCCGGCGAGATTGCCGAAGCCGGCGGCAGGCAGGCGGTCTGACGTGTTCCGCCCTTTGCGCCGCCGGCGGAAGGGCTGAAGGGGGGGCGTCCCGCGCGGCGCGTCGCATTGCCCTAGGCCAGGCACTTGTTCTTCACAAAAAGAATCATCATATTTCGCGCAGGCATGCTGGAGTCCCGCCAGCGGCGCCTGGGCGAGTGCCCGACACCGGACGGGACAGAAGCAACAGAGGAAACCATGGCTGATCTTCGCAATTATCAGTCTCGCCCTGCGGGCGCACAGACCCGCAGCGACGCCTATATCGATCAGGGCCTGCGCACCTACATGCTGCGGGTCTACAACCTCATGGCGGTCGGCCTTGTCATCACCGGCCTTGCCGCGTGGGGCGCGTTCAGCTTCGCCGTCACTCCCGACGGACAGCTCACCCAGTTCGGCTATCTGATGTTCCAGAGCGCCTTTCGCTGGGTCGTCATCCTTGCCCCGCTGGCTCTCGTCTTCTTCCTGAGCTTCCGCATCAATTCGATGAGCGTATCGGCGGCGCAGACGACCTTCTGGGTCTATGCCGCCCTTGTCGGCCTGTCGCTATCGGTGCTCTTCCTGGTCTATACCCAGACCAGCATCGTAAGGACGTTCTTCATCACCGCGGCGGCCTTCGGCGCCTTGTCGCTCTAAGGATACATGACGATGCGCGAGCTCTCGGCTATGGGCTCGTTCCTGATCATGGGAGTGTTCGTCATCATCATAGCCTCTCTGTTCAATCTCTTGATGGCGTCGTCTGCGCTGCAATT
>JBQCFA010000502.1:0-4517 GCA_051959695.1 Rhizobiaceae bacterium | reverse complement strand
GGGATGACGTCGATGTATCTCCTGATGAGCGTCTTTCACCTGACGCCGTGGCTGAGGCTCGCTTCCGACCAGTCCAAAGCCGGGAGATAGGCGGGTCGGCGGCATTGGGCCCTGCCGCTTCGCGCGCAGCGCGCTCCGTCTAGCGACCGTTCGCGCGTGCCATCGCGGTGATGACGTCGAACGCCATTTCCACGTCCGCCTCGATCGCTTCGAACTGGCCGGCCTGGAACCGGATGACGACCTTGCCGTCGACGCGGCTTTGCGTGAGGTAGATGCGCCCGTCGTCGTTGATGCGTCGTGCCAGGTCCAGATTATGTGCGTCGAGGTCCTTCGCTCCCGTATGCCGGAAAGAGAACAGCGACAGCACCGGCTCCGTGACGATCTCGAAATCCGGTTCGGCTCCAAGTCTTGCCGCCAACGCTTCGCTCCATGCGACATGATTGCGGATCATCGCCCGCAGCCCTTCGAGTCCGTGGAAGCGCAGCAGGAACCAGAGCTTCAGCGCGCGGAAGCGGCGGCCGAGCGGCACGGTCCATTCCGAATAGTTGATGAAGCCGTCCTGGCCCTGGGTCTTGAGGAATTCCGGATGGATCGCCAATGTGCGCACGAGGTCGTCGGGACGCCTTATGAAATGCGCCGAGCAGTCGAACTGGGCGCCGAGCCATTTATGTGGATTGAAGACCACCGAGTCGGCCCCCTCGACGCCGGCCCAGAGATGCCGGAACTCCTCGCAGATCATCGCCGACCCCGCCCATGCGGCATCGACATGCACGTAGAGACCGTGCGCCCGCGCCGTTTGCACGACTGCCGTGATGTCGTCACAGGCGCCGACATTGGTGCCGCCGGTGCAGGCAATGACGCCGGCAGGGACGAAACCCGCCTGCTTGTCATGCTCGATCGCCGCCGCCAGGGCGCCGACATCCATCCCGCGGCGCTTCCCCGTCGCCGGAATGCGGACGAGGTTTTCCTCGCCTATCCCGGAGACCCAGATGGCGCGGTCGATGGACGTATGCACCTGATCTGAGGCGTAGATGCGCAATTGCGGATTGGCCGCGAGGCCCGCACTGTTGCCCTCCCAGCCGAGCGCGCGCTCCCGCATCACCAGCACGGCCGCCAACGTGGCCGAGGAAGCCGAATCCTGGATCACGCCGGCGAAGCCTTCCGGCAGGCCGATCGCCTGCCTCAGCCAATCGAGCACGCGCGTCTCGAGTTCGGTTGCCGCCGGCGAGGTCTGCCAGAGCATGCATTGGGCCGCCATGGCCGTCACCAGATATTCCGCCACGACGGACACCGGAGCGGCGTTGGCCGGGAAATAGGCGAAGAAGCGCGGATGCTGCCAGTGCGTCATGCCCGGCACGATGGTCTGTTCGAAATCGGCGAAGATCGCTTCCATCGCCTCGCCCTGTTCCGGCGGCGTCATGGCCAGTTGCGCGGCGATCTCGCCCGGCGTCGTCTGCGCCCGCACCGGCCGCTCGCGCAGCGAGGCGCGGTAGGCGACGCCCCAATCGGCCGCCTTTCTGGACCAATGTTCGAAATCGAGCTCTTGGGTCATTTCGATGATTCTCCGCACCGGCAGGACGACCGTCCCGGCGGGGCGTCATCCAGGCCTGAGAAGCGTCTCCCAGCCCCACTGTCAAGAAGAAGCCCGGGCGGAATGGTGACAAAGAACGGCAGCGATTCCGGGTATGGACAAAAAAGGCGGCGCATTGGATGCGCCGCCAAGTGGCGTAAGGAACCGGGATTTCTAACGTCGTGGAAACCATTCCAGGAATTCGGTTCCCTCGTCGCGATGCGTACCGCCTAGTCCGGCTGCGTAGAAGGCGCCGGCGGCGCTGACGAGCAGCGTTGCGGCTGTCAGGAAGCCGAGAATCAGTCCGGTCTTCCGTGCCTTGTCGGCCGCGGCCTTGGCGTCGGCGATCGCCGCGTCGACCCGCTGCTGGGCCTGTTCCGGCGTGATCCCGGTATCCCGGGCGATCTCCTTCGACAGGTAGGTGCGGTCGTCCTCGTTCATCTGCCGGTTGCTGACGGAATCAGCGATCAGCATGGCGGCGTCCGCCTTGGTCTGTGCCGAAATCGGCTGGGCGGGAGCGTTGTCCGAGCGGAAGAGCCGCGAGGCGAGGATCTGCATCGCCGGGGATTCCGCATTGCCGCTTGCCGTCGCCGCTACCGAGGTGACCGACGAAGCGACACCGGAGATGCCGCCTATTGCCAGGAACGCGCCGAGCAGCGTGCCCAGTGCCCACACGAGCAGCCCATGCGTACCGTCGCGGACATCGCTCTCATGCGGAGTCGCATCGAAGGCGCGGCGGCGCATCCGGCCGGCCAGGTAGCCGCCCGCCATGAAACTCGAAACCTCGACCCATAGGAACCAGAGCGCCGCACCGATGGCGAATCCGACCAGCGAGACGCCCGTTCCGTGATAGGGAGAGGCAACGGAAAGGCCGATCGCCGATCCGAACGTCAAGAGGACGAAGGAAATCGCCGCCGCGAAAATCGCGCCGCCGATCACCGCGCCCCAATCTATGTGGGAAACGGCCCCTGAGGCGCTCCCGTCTCTCACTTCCACGGTCTCGACCATGGCCATTGCCGGTTCGTTGATTGACATGTTCCTCTCCTTGCGCCGGTGCAAAAAAATTTCCCCGGCCTAGTGCAGGCCGAGGAATGACAGGATGGCCATGACTACAACGACAAGGCCGATGAGATAGAGGATCCCGTTCATGTCACCTCTCCTCTGTTGACATCCGAGTGCGTGAAGAACGCCAGCCGAACCAATACGTTCCCAGCATCTGGCGTTTACGTGGTCCTTTGGCCCATCGAAATCACGTTGCGGTGCAAAAGCCGATCGTTATGGTTCGGCGTATGGAATCGGGGACGGCCTCTGCAACGCGTTATGCCCTTGCCGGCATGACCGCCATGGCGGTCGCCATGGGGATCGGCCGCTTCGTCTATACGCCGATCCTTCCCGGCATGATGGAAAGCCTTGGCCTTTCTGCCTCGGATGCCGGATCGATCGCCTCTGCCAACTATCTCGGCTACCTGGTCGGCGCGATCGCCGCCGCGTTCGGCTGGGCGCATCGGCGCGAACGCGCGCTGATGCTGGCCGGGCTTTTCGCCAATGCGATGCTTGCGGCGGCCATGGCTTGCACGACCAGCCTGCCGGCCTTCCTGCTGATCCGCTTCGCAGCAGGCGTCGCCAGCGCCTTCGTCCTGATTTTCTCCGTGACGATCGTGTTCAGCCACCTCGCGGCTGCTGGCCGCGACGACCTGCAGGCCCTGCATTTCGGCGGCGTCGGTCTCGGCATCGCCGTCTCCGCCCTCATCGTCGGCGGCCTGCATCTGGTCGGCGCCGGCTGGGCGATGGGATGGATCGGATCGGGCATCGCTTCGCTGGCCGGGTTCCTCGTCGCCGCGGCGTTGATCCGCGAAGGACCGCTTGCCGCCGGCGATGGCGGCCGCGAGCCGCCTCTGCCGCGCAGCATGGCGCTGGCGAAGACAATCATGGCCTACGGCGTATTCGGGTTTGGCTACATCATCACCGCGACGTTTCTGGTGGCCATCGTCAGGCAGGGGCAGGGAGGCCCGCTCTTCGAGGCAATCGTCTGGCTTGTCACCGGAATTGCCGGCTTTCCTTCCGTCTATCTGTGGAAGCCGGTGGCGGCGCACCTTGGAAATATGAGGACCTTTGCGATCGGCTGTATCGTTGAGGGCATCGGCGTGGTGGCGAGCGTCAAGCTTGGTGGCTATGCCGGTCCGCTGATCGGCGGCATCCTGCTTGGCGGCACCTTCATCGCCTTGACCACGATCGGGCTGGTTGCCGGGCGGGCGCGGGCGACGCTATCGCCGCGTCGGGTGCTCGCAGTCATGACCGCGGCGTTCGGCATCGGCCAGATCCTCGGGCCGATCTTCGCGGGCTTTGTTGCCGATCGGACCGGCAGTTTCACTGCCCCATCTATCGGCGCGGCGGTCGCTCACCTTGTGTGCGCCCTGATTGCCGTCTCTGTGGGCAGGCAGCACGAACATTAACAAAAGGAAATTTGGATGTGCCCATTTGGCTTGATACCCAAGGGGCGACGACTTCCTGCCCGGCTGATGGCATTTCCGCCCTAACTATGTTCCAAGCCCCGTTCGGAATTGCGCAGCCGCCCTGTCCTCGAGGACTTTCATCCCATGTTTGTTTCGTTCTTTCCCCGTCCCAGGATGTTTTTCATCAGCCTGGCGATATGGAGCCTAGCGTCGGTCCTGTTCTGGTTCCTGGGTGGTGAGCAACTGGGCGCATATTTCGGCCTCCCCCCCGCCGCCGCGGGCGCCGCGCCGATCATCGGTCCCTCGGTCTTCTGGTCGAAGCCATATCTATGGTTTTACATCTATTTCGCCGCCACCGTCCTCATCTTCTATGGGTTTTGGGCGATCTACGCGCCACATCGCTGGCAGAATTGGTCAATTCTCGGCTCCGCCTTCATCCTCTTCTCCACAAACTTTTCCGTTCAGGTAAGCGTCGCCCTGAATGAATGGCGCGG
>JBQCFA010000501.1:0-38819 GCA_051959695.1 Rhizobiaceae bacterium | reverse complement strand
CCATCGGCCGCTGCCTCATGGGCGCACCGGAACTCATCATGTTCGACGAACCTTCGCTCGGGCTGGCGCCGGCGCTGGTGCACGAGATGCTGCAGTCGATCGCCGACCTGAACCGCGAGGGCATCACCTGCGTGTTGGTCGAGCAGAACGTCGCCGTGTCGCTGAAGCTTGCTCGCCATGCCTACGTGCTGGAGAACGGCCGCGTGACGTTGTCCGGCAGCGGCGAGGCGCTGCTTGCCGACGACCGCGTCAGGCAGGCCTATCTGGGGCTGTAACGCTATTCCGCCGGCGCTTCCAGCGGTAGTGACGGCTCCTCCTGCGGCCTGGCCTCCAGCGCCTTGCGTCCGCCGAAGAGACGGATCACGAAGACGAAGAAGACCGGCACGAAGGGCACGGCGATAATGGTCGCGGTGACCATACCGCCGAGAACGCCGGTGCCGATGGCGTTCTGGCTGGCAGCGCTGGCGCCGACGGCGATGGCGAGCGGCGTGACGCCGAGCGAGAAGGCGAGCGAGGTCATGATGATCGGGCGGAAGCGGATGCGCGAGGCCTCGACGGTGGCGTCGAAGGTGGACATGCCGCGCGCCCTCAGATCCTTGGCGAACTCGATGATAAGGATGGCGTTCTTCGCCGACAGGCCGATGATGGCGATGAGGCCGACCTTGAAATAGACGTCGTTCGACATGCCGCGCAGCATGACCGCCAGCACCGCGCCGATGATGCCGAGCGGCACCACGAGCATGACCGACAACGGGATCGACCAGCTCTCGTAGAGCGCGGCGAGCAACAGGAAGACGAAGAGCATCGTCATGCCGATCAGGAACGGCGCCTGGGAGCCGGACTGGATCTCCTGCAGCGACTGCCCCGTCCATTCATAGCCGAAACCGGTAGGCAGCTGCTTAGCGAGCCGCTCCATCTCGTTGATGGCATCGCCCGAGGAATAGCCGGGAGCCGCGTCGCCGCTGATACGCACTGCCGGATAGCCGTTATACGCGATGACCTGCAGCGGCCCTTTCGACCATTCGATGTGTGAAAAGGCGGAAAAGGGCACCATGCCCCCGTTGGCATTGCGGACGTTGAGGTTGAGCAGGTCCGACGCCTGCATGCGCTTCGTGTCCCCAGCCTGGATGAGGACACGCTGCAAGCGGCCCGTATTGGGGAAATCGTTGATGTAGGACGAACCGATATAGGTCGAAATGGCGGAGTTGATGTCGCTGAAGGAAACGCCGAAAGCGTTGGCCTGCTCACGATCGACGACGAGTTCGATCTCCGCGGCGGCGGGAAGTCCTTCCGTACGCAGGCCGGTCAGGATGGGGCTTTTCGCTCCGGCGGCCAACAATTGCGCGGCGGCGGCCGACAGCGCCTGCTGCCCGAGGCCGCTGCGGTCCTGGAGCCGGAAGGTGAAGCCGTTGGAGGTGCCGAGGCCGGAGATCGGCGGCGGCGAAAGTGCGAAGGCCATGACGTCCTTGAACTGGGAGAAGGCGGCGTTCGCCCGCGCGGCGATCGCCTGCGCGGAATCCTTCAGGCCGCGCACGCTCCAATCCTTGAGGGTGATGAAGGCGAGCGCCGCATTGTCGCCCGAACCGGAGAAGGAGTAGCCCTCGATCACCGTCCGGTGGTCAACCGCCTTCTCCTTGCCGAAGAAGGCCTCCACCTTCTCGACGGCGCGCTGCGTGCGATTGCTGGCGGCTTCCGGCGGAGTCTGCATATCGACCAGGACGAAGCCCTGGTCCTCGTTGGGCAGGAAGGACGACGGCAGCCGGATGAACAGATAGCCGAGGGCGATGATGAGCGCCAGGTAGATCACCATGAAGCGGCCGGCCCGGCGGATCATCCAGCTGACCATAGACGTGTAGCCGCCGGTGGTACGGGCGAAACCGCGGTTGAACCAGCCGAAGAAACCGCGCTTCTCGTGATGCCCCGCCGGCACGGGCTTGAGGAAGCTGGCGCACAGAGCCGGCGTCAGTGACAGCGCCATGAAGCCGGAGAAGATGATCGAACCGACCATGGTGACGGAGAATTGCCGGTAGATGACGCCGACGGCGCCGGGGAAGAAGGCCATCGGCAGGAAGACCGCCGTCAGCACCAGCCAGATGCCGATGATGGCGCCGGTGATCTGCGACATCGCCTTGCGTGTCGCCTGTTTCGGCGACAGGCCTTCCTGTGCCATGATGCGCTCGACATTCTCCACGACGACGATGGCGTCGTCGACAAGAATGCCGATCGCCAGCACCATGGCGAACATGGACAGAACGTTGATCGAAGATCCCGTCGCCAGCATGATCGCGCAGGATCCGAGCAATGCCACCGGAACCACAAGGGCGGGGATCACCGTATAGCGAACGCTCTGCAGGAACACGAACATCACCACGAATACCAGTGCCATCGCCTCGAGAAGCGTGTGCAGCACCTTCTCGATCGAGACGCGTACGAAGGGCGAGGTGTCGTAGGGAACAAGATATTGATAGCCGGGCGGGAAGAACTTCGCCAGCTCCTTCATTTTCGCCCGCACCGCCTCGGATGTCGCAAGCGCATTGCCGGTGGGAGATAGCTGCACGCCGATGCCGGCGGCCGGCTCGCCGTCGATACGGGTGGAGAAATTGTAGGTTTCGGCTCCGATCTCGATACGCGCCACGTCGCGCAGACGCACCGTCGAACCGTCCGGATTGGCGCGCAGGACGATCGCTCCGAAATCCTGCGGCGTGGTGAGCTGCCCCTTGACCAGCACCGTCGCGGCGATCTGCTGGTTCACGGGATTCGGCTGCGATCCGATCCGCCCGGAGGAAACTTCCGCGTTCTGGGCACTGATGGCGTTGGCGACGTCGCTTGCGGACAGGTTGAGGCCCAGCATCTTGGCCGGATCCATCCATATCCGCATGGCACGGTTCGGCGAGAAAAGCTGCACCTGGCCGACGCCCGGAATGCGCGAAATCTCGCCGATGACGTTCCGGTTGAGATAGTCGCCCAAACCGACGGCATCCGTCTTTCCGTCGGTCGATTTCAGGCCGATGAACATCAGGAACCCCGCCCCCGACTGCGAGATCTGGACGCCCTGCTGGATGACCGGTTTCGGCAATCGCGCCTGGACACGATTGATGGCGTTCTGCGTGTCGACGCTCGCCTGGTTCAGGTTCGTTCCCGGTACGAAAGTAACGATGATGCGGGCCGTGCCCGACGAATCCGAGGTCGATTCATAGTAGAGAAGGTTCGGAACGCTGTTGAGCTGCTGCTCGATAAGCTGCGTGACGCCCTCGTATATGTCTTCCGGCGGCGCACCATTGTAGTGCGTGTAGACGGTCAGCGTCGGCGGCGCGACATTGGGATATTGCGACACCGGCAGCAGCGGTAGCGAAATCGCCCCCGCGATCATGATGAAGATGGCTACGACCCAGGCGAAGATAGGCCGCTCAATGAAGAAACTAGGCATCTACCCCGCGTCGGCCTTGTTTTGAGTGCTGGACAGCTTGTTTTCCGCGGGCTTCCATTCCTCCGGTTTAACCGTCGCGCCAGAATGGATCTTCTGGAATCCCTCGACGACAATTTTCTCGCCGCTTTTCAAGCCGCTTGCGATCACAATCCGCTGGCCGCTCGTGCGGCCGGTTTTGACGGTGCGCAAATCCACGACATTGTCGTCGTTGACGACATAGAGCTGCGCCTTGCCGCCGCTGTCGTGCTGGACGGCCTGCACCGGCACGGTGAGCGCCGCCTGGTCGACCGCCTGTTCGATCAGAACGCGCACATACATGCCCGGCAGAAGATCGCCGTCGGCGTTCGGGAACTCGGCGCGCATCGTGATCTGGCCCGTGGTCTCGTCCACGGTGGATTCGGAAAACAGCAGCCTCCCGGGATGCGGATATTCGCTGCCGTCGTCGAAGAGAAGCTTCACGGAAGCCTGTCCGGCCGCCGGACTCTTCAGAAGACCGTCCTTCAGGGCCTGGCGCAACCGTCGCATCTCGGCGGATGGCTGTGTGAAATCAGCATAAACGGGATCGAGTTGCTGTATGGTGGCGAGGTTCTCGCTGCCGTTGGCGCTGACGAGCGCGCCCTCGGTGATGAGCGCGCGACCTATGCGCCCGCTGATGGGCGCCCTGACGTCGGAATATTGCAGATTGAGCTTGGCAGCATCGAGGCCGGCATGCGCCGATGCAACGTCGGCATCCGCCTGGGCGAGTTGCGCGAGTGCGCTGTCCAGGTCCTGCAGGCTCGAAATCTTGCGCTGGCTGAGTTCCTTTTGACGATCGGCCTGCTGGCGCGCCAGATTCTGCGCCGCCACCGCCCGCTGCAATGTGGCTTGCGCGCTCTCCACCTGGACACGGAAGGATGCCGGATCGATCTTGTAGAGAACGTCGCCCTCCTTGACGAGACTTCCCTGTTCGAAGACCCTCTTGAGGACGATGCCGGTGACCTGGGGCCGCACCTCGGCAATACGGGTCGGCGCGATCCGACCGGGCAGGTCACTGACGATCGGCATCGGTTCAGGTTTCACCGCGACAACGCTTACGGCTGTGGGCGGAGGCGGCGCCGGCGTGGCTGAACTCTGCGATTCCGTGCAGCCGGCGACGGCCAGCAACGCCAGGCCGATGAGGACCGCAGGCACGAGCTTTGGAAGTTTCATGCGTCAACCCGGTGAAGCTGTCTGGGGGCGTCCGAATGCCCCCCGCTTCATCCGTCGCCGACGCTACCTACAACAGAGCGGTCGAAAGGGAAAGTCACCTATCCGGACACGATAATGTCAAAGCTGGCCGATGCGACTGACCAGCAGCGCGAAAAATGCCTCATGGTCGATGTCGCGCATGACCATGGCGTTCTTCCCGCGGTCGGTGACACCCCACCAGTCGATCACCGACATGCCCATGGTGAGTGGGGATCCTGTCTCGATCTCCACATTGCATTTCCTGCCGGCGAAGAGTTCGGGCCGGATGAGATAGGCGATCACGCAAGGGTCGTGCAGGGGTGCGCCGTCGCCGGAATACTTTTCCTTGTCGAAGCGCTCGGAGAAGCCGAGCATCTCGGCGACCGCCGGACCGGCGGGGTTGCCCAGCGCGCGGAACGCCGCCACGCGCGCCTTCGAGGTCAGCGCCTTGTGGGTGACGTCTAGAGGCATCATGACGATCGGCACGCCGGAACGGAACACCACATCGGCGGCGTGCGGGTCGACATAGATGTTGAACTCCGCGGTCGGCGTGATGTTGCCGACCTCGAAATAGGCGCCGCCCATCAGGACGACCTCGCGGATGCGCGGGGCGATCCTGGGCTCGCGGATCAGCGCCAGAGCTATGTTGGTGAGCGGGCCGAGCGGGCACAGGGTGATCGAGCCCGGTTCCTCGCGCATCAGCGTCTCGACGAGAAAATCGACGGCGTACTGCTCCTGGAGCTTCATTTGCGGCTCCGGCAGGTCCGGCCCGTCGAGACCCGTCTTGCCGTGCACGTGCTCGGCGGTGACCAATGGGCGCACGAGCGGCCGGACGGCGCCGGAATAGACTCTCGTCTCCTTCTTTCCCGCCAGTTCGCAGATCTTCAGGGCGTTCTTCTCGGTGAGTTCGAGCGGCACGTTGCCGGCAACAGCGGTGATGCCAACCACTTCGATCTCCGGGCTTGAAAGCGCCAGCAGAATGGCGACGGCGTCGTCCTGGCCCGGATCGGTGTCGATGATGATCTTGCGTGCCCCGGCCATATTCTTCCCTTGCTTCTACCGACTTGAATTCATTCGCGGCGCGGACCATATCAGCACGGTACGGAAAGATGCCATCCGGGTTTTTCCGTTTCCACGTCGCTCTACGAGGACAGGAAAAATGACGCGAATGACGCCTTTTTCGAGCCCGCTGATGCTGGGCTTCGACGCGATGGAAAAAACGCTGGAACGCCTGGCGAAATCGGGCGACGGCTATCCGCCCTACAATATCGAAAAACTGCGCGATCCGGATTCGGAGGCGATGCGGCTGCGCATCACGCTTGCCGTTGCCGGTTTCAAGGAAAGCGACCTTGACGTCACGACGGAAGAGAACCAGCTCGTCATCCGCGGCAGGCAAGAAGACGAGGGCGAGCGCGAATATCTGCACCGCGGCATCGCGGCGCGCCAGTTCGTGCGGGCTTTCGTGCTCGCCGACGGGATGAAAGTGACATCGGCGGAGCTCAAGAACGGGCTTCTGGCGATAGACCTCGACCGGCCCGAACCACAGCGGCTGGTACGGAAAATCAATATTTCGGTGAAAGACTGATCTTCACCGATAGCTCTGTGCGGACCGCTTCATCGGGAGGGTTCGCGAAAGGAGGCTGAAATGACCGAGAACATGGAAAACAACACCGCTCTTGAGACAGACGCCCTGACCGAAGCCCAATTCGCCCATCTCGGCGAAGGCGTGGTGGCCTATATGCGCGAGATCGGCGCGGAAGAATTGATGGGCCGTTTCCCCAATATGCCGACGCTCAAGCCGGGAACCCGATTGTGGGCGCTTTTCGCGGCGAACGGCCAGCCGATCCTGCTGACGGATGCGCGCGCGGCAGCGCTTGCCGGAGCGATCGAAAACGACCTGACGCCGGTCAGCCTGCACTGAGGCGGAAGACCTGATCCATAAACAATGACGGGCGGCCCAAGGGTCGCCCGTTCCGCGTTGGAGTAAGGCGAAAGCCGTCAGGCCGCGTGCGAGGCCGGCGTCTGGGAAAGAAAGGCATGAATCGCCGCGGCGTCGGACGTGCCGCGGATCTTGTCGACCGTGCCGGTATCGCGCAGGACACGCGCGATACGCGACAGCGCCTTCAGGTGGTCGGCGCCGGCCCCTTCCGGCGCGAGCAGCAGGAAAACCAGGTCGACGGGTTCGTCATCAAGCGAATCGAAGTCCACCGGCTGCTCCAGGCGGGCAAATACGCCGGTGATGCGGCGGACGCCGGAAATCTTGCCGTGCGGTATGGCGATGCCGTTGCCGACGCCCGTCGAGCCAAGCTTCTCGCGACGCAGGACCGTATCGAAGATTTCGCGCTCCGGCAGGCCGGTGATCCGCGCCGCCTTTTCGGCCAGAAGCTGCAGCACCTGCTTCTTCGAATTCGCCTTCAAGGCCGGCATGATCGCCGGAACCTCGATCAGATCGTTCAGATCCATTTGTCCGTGTCCCTTGTGTGGACTTCGTCTTTTGCCCCGCCGTTCGTCCGTCTGTCCGGCAGGTTGTCTTCTAGCCGTTGCCGGAGATGCTCGCCGGATCAATCCAGCCGATGTTCCCATCGTCCCGGCGATAAACGATATTGACCTCGCCGCTTCCCGCCTGCCGGAACACGAATACGGGGCTGTCGCGCGAATCGAGTTCGATGACGGCAGAGGCGACCGTCATGGTGCGCAGCGACACGGTCGATTCGGCCACGACCGCCGGTGCATAATCGTCGGGTATCTCCTCATCGTCGTCCGCGAGTGGCTCCATGACGCGGTAGGCCGCCATGATGTCCGGCTCCGAGGGGCTCGCCTTGTGCGACTTCAGCCGTCGCTTGTAGCGCCTTAGCCGTTTTTCAATGCGCTCGGCCGCGGCATCGAACGCCGAGGTCGGCTCCTGCGCCTCGCCCGCCGCCTGAAGCGCCATGCCGGTATCGAGATGGATCATGCAGTCGGCGGAAAAGCGCGAGCCCGATTTCTCGACCGTCACGCTGCCCGAATAGCTGCCGTCGAAATATTTGTCCACGGCTTCCCCGATGCGGCCCTCGATACGGGTGCGGAACGCCTCGCCTATGTCCATGTGCTTGCCAGATATGCGCAGATTCATCGGAAATCCGACCTTTCGTTTTGACCCGACGGGCGGAGTTTATACCCATGGTCGATGCGCACAAGGTTGGCCGACGCCGACGCGGCACGGTGGAAAGATAGGCGGCATCGCGCGGCACTGCACTTCAAGTTTTTGATTTTGAACATGATTTTTTCAACATTCGCCGCATTCCGGCAGGCGGCGGCCTCCGACGCCGGCCTTTCGCCGGATCGTCGCGGGACAAAAGCTCCGATTACCTGCCTGCGGCAAGCTCTACGGCACTACCCCCGCCTCTTGCGGGCGGCCTACTAGTGGGAATGGGCGGGTATGTCAACCGAACCCCGGCGCTTTCCAACGGCGACAATGAGCCCGGTCAGCCAAGCGCGGCGAGCGCCTTCTTTTCGCGCCGCCGTCGCACGGAAGAAGGAATGTTCATTCCTTCCCGATACTTGGCAACGGTCCTTCGGGCGATGTCGACACCGCTTTCCTTGAGCTTATCCACAATCGAATCGTCGGAAAGCACGTCGGCTGGCTCTTCCCGCTCTATAAGCTGGCGTATGCGGTCGCGGACGGCTTCGGAAGAGTGCGCGTCCTCGGTCCCGGCGCCGGCAATCGCCGAGGTGAAGAAATAGCGCAACTCGAAGACGCCGCGCGGGGTCAGCATGTATTTGTTGGCGGCGACCCGGCTGACGGTCGATTCATGCATGGCGATGGCGTCCGCGACGCTCTTCATGTTGAGCGGACGCAGATGGCGCACGCCATGGACGAGAAAGGCGTCCTGCTGGCGCACGATTTCGGACGCCACCTTGAGAATCGTCCGAGCGCGCTGGTCGAGGCTGCGCTTCAGCCAGGTGGCGTTCTGCAGGCATTCCGCCAGGAATTCCTTCTCGCTACGATCCTTGGCGACCGAACTGACCCGCGCGTAGTAGGCGTTGTCGAGGAGGACGCGCGGCAATGTGTCAGGATTGAGTTCCACCTGCCAGCTTCCGTCCGGTGCCGGCCGTACGAGGACGTCCGGGACGACCACGTCGGCGGTGCCGCCTGTGAAGGCCATGCCCGGTTTCGGATCGAGGGCGCGGATCTCCGCCAGCATGTCGAGCAGATCCTCCTGGCCCACCCCGCAAAGCCGCGTCAGCACCGGAAAATCGCGGCGTGCCAGCAGCTCCAGATTGCGCAAGAGCGCCGACATCGCCGGATCGAGCCGATCGCGCGCGCGGAGCTGTTGCGCCAGACACTCCGCCAGGTCGCGGGCGAAGATTCCGGGCGGATCAAATGTGCGGCAGGTGGACAGCACTTCCGCGATCGTCTCCTCGCCGACGGCGAGCCGTCCGGCGATCTCCTGCAGGTCGGCGCGAAGATAGCCGGCCTCGTCGAGGGCGTCGGCCAGTTCCAACGCAACCGTCCTCAGGACGGGATCGGTGAAGGCGAAGGCTATCTGCTCACGCACGTGATCGCGCAGCGTCACCGGCGCGGCCGCCACTTCCTCAAGGTCGAACCCATCGCCGTCGACGGAGCTTCCTCCCGCGCCATACGCGGATTTCCACTGCGCCGCCAGGTCCGGCCCTACCTTCTCGCGAACGCCTGGATCGTCGGGGAATACATTCTCCAGCGAGGCGTCGAGCCGGTCGGAAATGGCGGCGGCGCTCCATTCCGGTTCGGAACCGCCTTCGGCCGCGTAGGCGCCGTCGCCGTCCGCCTCGTTTGAGCCCCTTTCCTCGCCGTCGTCGCCACCGCGCTCGATCAACGGGTTGCGCTCGATCGCCTCATCGATGAATTTCTCGAGCTCGGCATGGCTGAACTGAAGCAGCTTGATCGACTGCATCAGCTGCGGTGTCATCACCAGCGATTGCGACTGCCGTAACTGCAGCCTGGCCGAAAGCCCCATCGTCGCCTTGCCTGCGCATCCCTTGCGTCGCCGGGCGGTTGCCGGCTATTTTTTCGCCGGCAACAAAACTGGCCCGGCTCTTGCTTGTCAAGGTAGCGCATACCATGCGGGACGTTACCGGAGCGTCAATCCGGGCCCGGCTACCACCGCGCGGAGAAGAACGATGCTCCCGGCCCGTTCACGCCGAAAGCCGAATTTCCGCTTGGATCGCCCAACTTTCGATCGGAAGCTCCTTGCCGGAGGCGACGACGCAGACGCGATCGAAACGGACCGGCTTGCCGAGCAGAAGATTCTCCGCCTCGACAACCGCGTCGCGTTTCTCCAGCGTCTCGGCAACGCCGTAAGCGAGCGAGATGTGGGGCATGTATTCGGCGATGTCGCCGGGCAGGATAATCTCAATTGCCCGGCGCTTCAGTTCGAGAAGCGGCCCCTCGGCGGCGAAGCGAGCATAGAAGGAGCGGAAGAAAAGATCGCTGACGCCGATCCCCGCCACGCTGGCCTCGAAAGATGCGATCCCGCCGGCGACCCGTCCGACCAGCGGCGCGAGATCGTCGACACTCCTTTCCATGTCCTCCACCAGGGTCAGGTGCGGCTGGAAAGTCGGCGAGCCGAAGCGGCCGGCGAAATCGCCGACCATGCGCTGGAGAATATCCGCATCGCCGGCCACCGGCATCAACCATACCGAATGCACGCCCGGAGCCATCCTTCACCTCACTACGTTTACTTGCCGATATTGGCGAGAACGTCGGCGCGAAGGAAACGCTCCACCACGAACATGAAGGCGATCGACGGCACCAGCAGGATCAACGCGGTGATCGAGGCGATCTGGTAGTTACCACCCGCCGCCGAAGTGTAGAGGAGGAGCGGCAGCGTCGTAACGTCCGGGGCGCCGACGAAGAAGGTACCGGTAAACTCGTCGAGCGACTCTAGGAAGACGAAGATGGCGCTTGCCATCAGGCCGGGCGCCGCGAGCGGCAACATCACGTCGCGAAAGGCGCGAAAGGCGCTGGCGCCCGAGGAGCGCGCCGCCTCCTCCAGTTCGGGCTCTATGGCGCCGAAGGCGGCGGTGGCGATCCAGACGGCGTAGACCAGCCCGTGCGTGGTGTGCACCAGCACCACGCCGAGGATCGTGCCGTTCAGCCCGATCTGATAGAAGAGCCGGGCGATGTTGACGTAGATCGGCAGGTTAGGAAAGGCGTTCGGCACCAGGAGCGCGAGCAGGATCAGGCCGCGGACGGGCAGCTTGAGCCGCGCCAGCGCGTAGCCGGCGGGTATCGCCAGAAGGAGCGATAAAAACACCGTCAGGCAGGCGACCAGCGCGCTGGTGCCGAGCGAGGCCATGGCGTTGCCGCGCGGCGAGAAGACCCTCGCCCAGTACGAAAATCCGTATTGCAGCGGCAGGGCGTGCGGAAAGTACCATTTCTCCGTCACCGTCCATAAAAGCAGGTTGACCAGCGGCCCGAAGATGACGAAGGCAAGCAGGCCGAACAGGATCGCGCGCGGAATCCAATACCAGTCCGCCGCGCGCCCCGGCACCGCCGCTTCCGCCACAGTGCTCATCGCGCATTCTCCCGCATCGTCTGGCGCAGATAGATCCAGGCGACCGCCGCGGTCAGGACAAGCGAAATCAAGCCAAGCGCATTGGCCACGCCATAGTCGCCATAGGCATTGATGCGGAAAGCCATGTCCACCGTGATCATGGTCGGTGATTGCGAGGCGATCATCAGGGGCACGGACAGCACCGACATCATCGTGACGACGCTCAGCGTCAGCGCCACCATCAGCGTAGGCGCGGCCTGCGGCAGCACAATCTCGAGGAGGATGCGCAGGCGCGAGGCGCCGAGATTGCGCGCCGCCTCGATCGTGCCACGATCGATGGACGCCATCGCACCGGCGAGGAGCAGCGTCACAAAGGGCGTCTGTTTCCAGACGAAGGCGATGACGATGCCGCGCCAGTCGAGGAAGCCCACCGTGTGCAGGGGCGTGATCAGGCCGCTGGCGACGAAGAGATTGTTCATCAGTCCGTTCTTGGCGAGAAAGGTGCGCAGGATCTGGCCGACGACGATAAAAGGAATGAAGAGCGGCCAGCGATAGAGCCAGCGCAGGATGGAGACCGCGAGCGGATTGTTGCCGAGCGTCAGGTAACCGGCGATCGCCACCGAAAAGGCGGCGGTCAACAGCGCCGACAGCGCCACGATGACGACCGTGAAGCCAATATCAGTGCTGTAGAGCTGATAGGTCTTGATGAAGTTGCCGAAGCTGAAGCCGCCATCGGCTTCCTGAAAGGCGCCGGACACCGCGCCGCCAAGCGGCACGAGGAACAGAAACACGATGATGGCGAGGGCCGGCGAGACTAGCAGCAGGCCCGGGAGATAGCGGCGCATGGACTATCCGGGGAGAGTGCCGCCCGGGAGGATTCCGGGCGGCGGTTTCGGGACGATCAGTTCGCGACCTGCTTTTCGTAGGCTTCGAGGATGCCGTCGAAATAAGGCTTGATCGGGAACGGCTTGCCGTATTCGGACAGTTCCTTCGGCGAGATGTCGGTGAAGAGCTTGCTCCACGTGGCATCGTCGAGCTTTGCCTTGACGTGATCGGCGTCGATGCCCGGGTACCAGTTGAACTTCTTCACGATGCCCTCAGCCTGCACCTCAGGGCTGGTGGCGAGCGCGATGAACTTCTCGGCCAGCTTGGCGTGCTCGGCCTTGGCAGGGATGACGTAGTGCATCGGCTGGCCGGGCATGCCGGGCGAAGGAAGCACCAGCTTCAGGTCCGGGGGAAGCTGGCCGCTGGCCTGCCAGGAATAGAACATGTCGACCCAGACAGGGCCCATTGCGATCTCGCCGCGCGCCAGCATGTCGAGCGTTCCGGCATTCCCTGGCGTGAAGGTGACGTTCTGGTTGAAATCCTTGAGCGAGGCCAGCGCCTTCGACCAGTCGGCCTTCTCGCCGTCCTTGAAGGGCCCCTGTTCAAGCGTCTTGGCGTCGCCGGCATTGGCATATACCCAGCCGACCACGAAGGCCACGCCCGACATACCGCCCTTGATGCCGTTGTAGCCGAACTGCTTCGGGTTCGCCTTCGCCCACTTCGCCAGTTCGGCGTAGCTCTTGGGCGGATTCTGCACCAGGGCGGGATTATAGGCGATCGCCGTCTGGCTGTTGAACATGGGCATGACATAGCCCTTGACGTCGGTGCCGAGCGCCATGTCGGCGTTGGCGCGCGTCACCATCTTGCCGGTGTCGATGTCGGCGCGATACTTCTTCAGGAGGTCGTCCTTGACGAGATCGCCAGCCGCCTTTTCGTGGACGACAGCAACGTCGACGTCCCACTTGTCCTTGCCGGCCTGCTTCTGCGCTTCCAGGCGCTCGATGATCTTCTGTGAGCCGGCATCACCCGGACCCGTGCCCACGGCCTTCACCGTGTCGCCCGGATTCTGCTTTTCGAAAATTGGCGCGAGATAGTTGTTGACGTAGTCGACCATGTTCTGGTCGCCTGCCGTGATGACAGTCAGTTCCGTCGCCGTCGCCGGCGCAGCCCCGAGAGCCGCCACGAGGGCCGCTCCATAGAATAGCTTCTTCATCGTGTTCTCCCAGTTCCAGACGTTGCGTGGCGGCACCCGCCACGATGCAAAAGGGTCAGCGAAGCTCCTCCCCGCCCTTTCTGCAATCGGTTGCATCGAAGAGGAAAAGCCCGCCTGCCGGCACCTTGACCGACACGGCCTCTCCGCTAGCAAAGGCATGTGACGAGTCCACGACGACCGAGGCGTCGCCTATCTTGACCACGTGGCGCCAGACGCCGCCCGGATAGCTCGCCTGGGCAACGACGCCGTCGAGCACGAGCGCGCCCTCCGTCGCCTGGTCCTTCGGAAATTCACTCGCCGCATGGAGTTCCGCCGCCTCGGAGCGAAAGCGCGCCTCCACGACCTGTCCGCCGAGCCGGCGGCCGTCGGCGGGGATCGAGGCGGCGCGGTTCACCGGCCCGGCGGCGATCCGCAGCCTCTCGCCGCCCGCCTCGACCAGGAGGGGCACGACGTTCTCCGCGCCCATGAAGGCGGCGACGAAGGAGGAGGAGGGCCTGTTGTAGACTTCCTGCGGCGTGCCGATCTGGGCTATCCGCCCGGCATCGAGAATGACGATGCGATCCGCCATGACCATGGCCTCCTCGCGGTCGTGGGTAACATGGATGGCAGTGATGCCGAGCCTCTTCTGGAGCGCGCTGATCTCGTGGCGGACGGTAAGGCGGATTCGTGCGTCGAGATTCGAGAGCGGCTCGTCCAGAAGCAGGATGTCCGGGCTGATCGCCAGCGCCCTGCCGAGCGCGACGCGCTGGCGCTGACCGCCGGAGAGTTCCGCCGGCTTGCGCTCGCCGAGCCCCTCCAGGCCCAGCAGTGCCTGCATCTCGGTAACGCGCGCCGCGATCTCCTGGCGCGATCTGCCGCGCAGCTTGAGGCCGTATCCGATGTTCCGCGCGACCGTCATGTGCGGCCAAAGCGCATAGGATTGAAAGACCAGCGCCATGCCGCGCTTGTCCGGTGGCTGGCGAGTCACCTCACGGCCGCCGACGCGAATCGCTCCGGATGTCGGCATCATGAACCCGGCGATCGTACGAAGCAGCGTGGTCTTGCCGCATCCCGAGGAACCGAGCAGCGCCACGAATTCGCCGCGCGTGACGCCGAGGCTGAGTTCAGAGAGCACCTTCGTGCTGCCGTATTGCACGCTGGCGCGGTCGACCTCCAGGAAAGGCGTCGGGTCGGAGGCGGCCGCGCCGGGGCGCACGGCGTCACCCCTCGCCGCGACCGACGAATATGCGTTCATGCCTTGGCCCCTTGAAGTGGAATCGCCGAATCCTCCCTTAACGGCGGTTTGCATCGCTTTTTTGACCTGTCCGCCTCTTCCGACACACATGTCCCGGGTTCGGGCTAGCGATTGCACACCTGTGCAACCCTGATGCACTTCGGCTCCTCTGTCAATCGCCTGCGTGATCGGGAGCTGTCGATTGGCGCATCGGGAAAGCGATCTTGTTCGATCCGTCGCGACGGTGCAAGATGGCGCCATTCAGCTCCGTTTTCCCCATGGATCAGATCAAGACCCGCAAAGCCTTCGCCAGCGCCAAACAGGTCGCGGAACTCGCCGGTGTCTCACGGTCGGCCGTCTCGCGTACCTTCACGCCGGGCGCCAGCGTCTCGGAGGAGACGCGACAGCGCGTGATCCAGGCTTCGGAGAAACTCGGCTACCATGTCAATCACCTGGCGCGCGGCCTCCTGCGCAAGTCGACGGGCATCGTCTGCTTGGTCGTGGCCGACAGCGACACACCCTACATGTCGCGCATGGTGCGCACACTTGCCCGGCACCTGCAGGAAGCCGGCAAGGTGGCGATGGTCATCGATACGACCGGGCCAAGCGAGAATGTCGAGTATGCGCTCAGGCAGACGCTCAACTACCGCGCTGACGCGACAGTCGTGCTGTCGGGCACGCCGGCGCAATCGATCATCCGCACCTGCCTCGACAACGGCCAGCGACTGATCCTGATCAATCGGGACGACCGGCTCGCCGGCACCTACAATCTTTCGCTGGACAGCCGGCTAGCGGCGCAGACCGCCTTCGAGACCTTCATGAAGGCCGGCTGCAAGCGGTTGGCGGTGGTGACCTCGGATGCGGGCACACCCAGCCTGTTGGCGCGCGAGCAGGCCTTCGTCGAGATCGCGCGGCAGGCGGACGTCTCGGTAGCGGTCACGCGCAACGGCCGCACCAGCTACGAGGCCGGCATAGCCGGCGGTCGTGCACTTCTCGCCGGCGCCAACCGGCCGGACGCGGCCTTTTGCGTGACCGATCTCATTGCCTGCGGCTTTCTCGACACCGCGCGGCACGAGTTCGGCCTGCTGATCCCCGACGAAATCAGCGTCATCGGTTTCGACGACATCGAGCAGGCGAGTTGGCTCTCCTATCGGCTGACGAGTTTCTCTCCGCCGGTCGAGGAACTCGCTGCCGCGGTCGTCGATCTCGCCACGATGAGCGAGACCGCCGTCGAGCGGGCGGCTTCCAGCCGCTCCCTGGAGGCGCCTCTGGTATGGCGCGACACGGTTCGGCGTACCGCCTGATCAACGTACCCGCGAAAAGGCGAGCCAGAGACCGCCGCCGACAAGGAAGCCGCCGCCGATCCTCGTCAGCATGCGGAAGCGATTCGCCGAAAGCGCCCGGCCTGCGCGCGCGGCGGCAATGGCGTAGGTACTGTCCGACAGCGCGCCGAAGAACATGGCGGTGATGCCCATGATCGCGATCTGGAGCGGATAGCTGCCGCCCGGGTCGATGAATTGCGGGATGAAGGCGCCGAAGAAGAACAGGGTCTTGGGGTTGCTGATCGCCACCAGCAGGCCCTGCGCGAAGAAGCCCATCCTCGGTGTCGGCGCCGCCGCCTCTTCCGCCGCTCCGCCATGCGAGAAGAGCATCTGCGCGCCGATCCACACCAGATAGGCCGCGCCGATGAAGCGGATATACTCGAACCAGTTGCCCATCGCCGCGATCGCCGACGCCAGGCCGATGCCGACGACGGCGAAGACGAGCGCCACGCCAGCAAGCGTGCCGCCGACATTGAGGAGCGCGGCGCGGGCGCCGTGCCGCATGCCGGACGCCACCACCAGCGTGACCGTGGGCCCCGGCACCATGACGATGACGATGGTGGCGAGTAGGTAGGCGAGATAGGTGTGAAGCTCCAAGCCGGCCTCCTCAGCCTTTCATGGCACGGTCGACTTCCGCGGCAAGTGGGATCGACGGCTGCGCGCCTTCCTTCGTGCAGGCGAGCGAGGCCGCAGCGACCGCGCGGCGCAGCGCGCTTTCCAGCTTCATGCCCGAGGCGAGCGACGCCGCCAGATAACCGCAGAAGGTGTCGCCGGCGCCGACGGTGTCGACCGGGCTCACCTTCAGGGCCGGCACGGAGAGCACCTGGCCGGGCGCCGCGGCAAGCAGTCCCTCCGCCCCAAGCGTGACGATGACGGTGCGTCCGGTTCGTTGGGCGAACGCCGACATGCGATCGGGACGTTCGCCCTTCGCCAGCGAGAGCGCGTCGGCGTAGAGGTCGAACTCCGTTTCGTTGGCGACGACATAGTCGGCCTCGCCGATGAAGACTGCCGCTTCCGGGCGGAACGGAGCTGTGTTGAGGACCGAAATCGCGCCTACCTGCCTGGCATGGCGCAGCGCGGCTTCCACCGTCGGCAGCGGGATCTCCTGCTGGAGAAGCAGATAGTCGCCTTTCTTCAGTTCAGCCGCCGAAAGATCGCCGGGCAGCACCGAGCCATTGGCGCCCGGTACGACTGCGATTACGTTTTCTCCTTTCGGATCGACCAGGATCAGCGCCGTCCCGGTCGGGGCATGCATGCGCCGAACATGGGAAAGGTCGACGCCGCCCTCTTCCAGGAGCGACAGGGCCTCGGAAGCGAAGGCATCCTTGCCGACCGCGCCGATCATTCGCACCTGCGCCCCGGCCCGGCGCGCTGCAAGCGCCTGATTCGCGCCCTTGCCGCCGGGAGTGGTGCCGAAATCACTGCCGCCTACCGTCTCGCCGGGCGCCGGCAATCGCTCGACGGTAGCGACGAGGTCCAGATTGACGGAACCGACGACTGTGATGGTTATCAAGAAGAGCTTCCCGGAAACTGCGTCCCGGGAAGCTAGACCATTTTCAGGCCCGGTTGGAAGAGCTCCCTCAATGCCCGGCGAGCTGTCCCGCCTCCCAGCCAAGGATGGCGCGCTTCCTGGTCAGGCCCCAATGGTAGCCCGTGAGCGCGCCGGACTTGCCGACCGCGCGGTGGCACGGCACCACGAAGGACATCGGATTTGCCCCGACTGCGGCGCCGACCGCGCGCGACGCCGCGGGCGCGCCTATGCCGCTCGCTATCGCGGAGTAACTTACCGCGCGGCCCATCGGGATTTTCAGCAGCGCCTCCCATACCCGCAACTGGAAATCGGTGCCGATCATGACGATCCTGAGCGGCTGGTCGGCGCGCCATTTCACCGGATCGAAGATGCGGCCGGCATAGGGAGCGGTTGCCGACATGTCCTCGATATAGGCGGCGTTCGGCCAGCGCGCCGACATGTCGGCGAAGGCTTCGCGCTCGCGGCCGGGATCGGAGAAGGCGAGCCCGGCGAGGCCGCGGTCGGTGACCATGATCAGCGCCACGCCGAAGGGCGAGATGTGGTAGCCGTAGCGGATGGCCAGCCCGGCGCCGCGCGTCTTGTAGTGGCCGGGCGACATCGCCTCATGCGTTACGAAAAGATCGTGCAACCGGCCCGGACCCGACATGCCGACCTCGTAGGCGACATCGAGGAGCGGCGCTCCGTCATCGAGAAGTCGGCGCGCGTGGTCGAGCGTCACTGCCTGGAGAAAGCCCTTGGGGCTCAAGCCCGCCCAGCGGGTGAAGAGCTTTTGCAGGCCCGTCGGCGTGTCACCGACCGCTTCGGCCAGCGTTTCCAGAGACGGCTGGTCGCGGTAGTCGAGGCTGATCCTCTCGATGCAGCGGCGAACCACCTCGTAGTCGCCGCCTTCGGGCGTGATGTCGTTTTGCAGGATGGCGGTCTGCGCGTTCATGTCGGCCTCCATAGGCTTAAAACTTCGATTGACCGCAATATCGTCGGGATGGGTCGAATTTCCCACCCGTTTCCTGACCTGCCCGCTATGGTTGCAAACTGGCGCGACTACCGCCCCTTGGCGGTCGCAAGGGCGCGCGAAAAGGCTGCCGCGAAACTCTCGCGATCGTCCGGATTGAGGAAGCTGCCGATCGGCACGGTCTCGTCGCGCGAGGTCACGGACATCCGCGTGATCCCGATCTCGCTGTGGCGGCTGACCGAGAACCGCGTCCAGAAGGGATTGAAGCTGTGCGCCTCTGCTTTCCCGGAAGGCGCAACCTTGCGGATATCGAGCAGCGTGCGCGAGAGGGACACCTCCTCGCGGGCGCGCGCGGCCCGATAGTTCAGCCGGAAGGCGACGTAGACACCGAGCATGTCGAGGCCGCAAAAGCCGAAGACCGGCCATGCGCCATGCACCAGGAAGATAATGCTCGTGACCAGAGAGCCGAAGCCGAGCGCGCCCATGAGAATGATGAAGCCGGTGCGGCCGAGCGACCGGTGCGGCTGCAGAAGCGCCCGGAAGAATGGCTCGTCCGCTGCGATTGTCTCGCTCATGGGAAGAATTATAGAGAGGGAATGCAAAAGCGGAACAGCAAATCGACGTTACCGGCGAAAGGAAAGGCGCGCACCACAGCAAGGGGCGGCAAGCGCGCCAAAATTCCCTACACGGCCACGGAAATACACGAGATCTTCCGCCGCTTCGCCGTGCAGCGGCCGGAGCCCAAGAGTGAACTCGACTACACCAACGCCTTCACCATGCTGGTGGCAGTGGTCCTTTCCGCGCAGGCTACCGACGCCGGCGTCAACAAGGCGACGAAAAAGCTCTTCGCCATCGCCGACACGCCGCAGAAAATGGCGGCGCTGGGGGAAGGCGGCATCGCCGACCATATCCGCACGATCGGCCTCTGGCGCGCCAAGGCGAAGAACGTGCTGGCGCTTTCGCAGGCGCTGACGCGCGAGCATGGCGGCGAAGTGCCGGACAGCCGCGAGGAACTGGTCAAATTGCCCGGCGTCGGCCGCAAGACGGCCAACGTCGTGCTGAACAACGTCTTCGGCGAACCGACGCTCGCCGTCGACACCCACATTTTCCGGCTCGGCAATCGCCTGCTGCTTGCCCCCGGCAAGACGCCCGAGGAGGTCGAAGCCGGCTTCCTGAGGATCATACCGCCGGAATTCCTGCGCCATGCGCATCACTGGCTGATCCTGCACGGGCGCTATGTCTGCAAGGCGCGACGACCGGAATGCGAACGCTGCGTCATCGCCGATCTCTGCAAGGCCCCGATCAAGACATGCGACGTGCCGGCACCGCTGGTGCCGATCGAGTGAGGGTCCCCTCCCTCGCCGCCACCATCTTGTACAGATGCACCATCAGCGCCGCCGCGAAGAGGGGCGTGAGCAGATTCAGCACCGGCACGGCAAGGAAGGCAGCGATCACCAGTCCAGCAAGGAAGACGGTGCCGAAATGGCGCCGCCTAAGCGCCTTCGCCTCGGCCTCGCCGCGGAAGCGCATCGCCGCGAACTCGAAATATTCCCGTCCGAGCAGGTAGCCGTTCACCAGGAAGAACGCAGCGACGTTCACGCCCGGAACCAGGAGCATGAAAAGCGCCAAGATGTTGCCGAGGATGACGACCACAAGGAATTTCAATGAAAGCAGGACCGCCCGCATGGTCGGCAAGGCTTGGCCCGGAGGGTCGCGCGCATATTCGCTCTTCTCTATGATCTCCGCCACGTCATCCAGAAACAGGCCGGCAATAATGGCAGCGACCGGAGCGATCATCAGCGCGAGGCAGAGCGCCAGCCCTATCGCGGCCAGCACCGCCGCGATTATGCCGAGCCAGCTCGCCCAGATGGGAGAGCCGGGCAGCAGCGCGTCGATCCACGGCACAGCATAGGCGTCGAAAAGATGCTGCAGGCCGAGCCAGGCCGCAAGCAGGAGCAGCAAGGTCAGGCCGAGCGTCTTGAAGAAGACGGCGCGGAATTCCGCGGTGAAGAGATTGCCGAGGGCGAGGCGTGCTGCTTCTAGGATCATTCGTCAGTCCCGGTCGGCGAGATGCAGGCCTCGAAATAGGGGCGGCGGCGGCCGGTCACAAGCCGAAGCGGCGGTGCAGGCTTGAAAATGCGCGGTTTGCGGCTACACCCTCTCCACCCACATCTTCGTCCGCCCGGAGTAACCCATGCCCGCCTATGACGTTCTATGCATCGGCAACGCGATCGTCGACATCATCGCTTCCGCCGACGACGATTTCATCGTCGGTAACGGAATCATCAAGGGCGCGATGAACCTGATCGACACCGAGCGCGCGCAACTTCTCTATTCGCGCATGGGGCCGGCCACGGAAGCTTCGGGCGGCAGCGCGGGCAACACGGCGGCTGGCGTCGCCAGCTTCGGCGGCCGCGCCGCCTTTTTCGGCAAGGTCACCTCCGACAAGCTCGGCGAACTCTATACGCACGACATCCGCGCGCACGGGGTCGATTTCGATAGCAGGCCCCTGGCGGGACCGCCGCCCACGGCGCGGTCGATGATCTTCGTCACGCCGGATGGCGAGCGATCGATGAACACCTATCTCGGCGCCTGCGTCGAGCTGGGGCCGGAGGACGTCGAGCCGGCCAAGACGGACGCGAAGGTAACCTATTTCGAGGGCTACCTCTGGGATCCGCCACGCGCCAAGGAGGCTATCCGGCTGGCGGCAAAGCTAACCCATGAAGCCGGGGGCGAAGTGGCGATGACCCTTTCCGACCCGTTCTGCGTCGACCGCTATCGGGAGGAATTCCTCGACCTCATGCGCACCGGCACGGTGGATATCGTCTTCGCCAACCAGCACGAGCTCATTTCGCTCTACCAGACGCCTTCCTTCGAGACGGCGCTGGAGGCGATCCGGAAGGACTGCAAGCTTGCAGCCGTTACCCGCTCGGCCGCCGGTTCGATCATCATCTCCGGCGACCGCACCGTCAGCGTCGACGCGATCAAGGTGGACAAGGTCGTCGATACGACCGGCGCCGGCGATCTCTACGCCTCCGGGTTCCTCTACGGCTATACTACCGGACTTGATCACGCGGCCTGCGGCAGGCTCGGCTCGCTCGCGGCCGGCCTGGTCATCCAGCAGATCGGTCCGCGGCCACGCGAAAATCTGCGCGAAGTGGCGGAACAGTCAGGGCTGCTAAAGCATTTGGAGGGCGCCACGCGCAAGGCGTGAAACAGCGGCTATTCCGAGGGGCGGAAGATGAAATTCAACAGGCTTTTCTCCACGGCCGCCAACGCCGTGGCTCACGCGGCAGGAATGCCGGCCACATTTCTGTTGTGTTGCCTGATCGTGGTCGTCTGGGCGGTAAGCGGGCCAGTGTTCGGCTTTTCCGACACGTGGCAGCTGATCATCAACACCGGCACGACGATCATCACCTTCCTGATGGTATTCCTCATCCAGAATACGCAGAACCGAGACGGCGCAGCCGTCCAGGCCAAGCTTGACGAGCTGATCCGCGCCAGCACCAGCGAAAACACCTTTATCGGTATCGAGCATCTAACCGAGGAGGAAGTGGCTGCGTTCCGCGAGCGCTGCGAGAATGCGGCAAGGGAGCATGGCCGCGACGTGGACGACGAGAAGGAATTGAGGAGCAAAGTCGCGGAAATGGCCATGGGGGCGAAAAAAGCTTCGCCAAAGAAAGCCAGGACGCAGAAGAAAGCTGCTGCGGCCAAAAAGCCGAGCCGCCGCAAGACCAGCGCCAGGAAAAGCACTAAACCTTCCGCCTGAACTATCGTCGCTCCGGCCTCTTTTCAGGCATGGAAAAGGCGCGCCGCGAGGGCGCGCCTTTCCTTCTTGGAAGGCCGTCCGGTCAGAACTTGAAATCGATACGGGCCCGGATCACGTCGGCGTCGGCATTGACGCCCGTGTTGTCGAAATCGTGGAACCCGTAATGGAGGTATTCGATGCCCGGCATGATGTGGTCGGTCGCGGCCCATTCGACGCCGCCGCCGGCGACCCAGCCGGTGTCGTTGAAGCCTCCGGCCTTGGCGTAGGCTACGCCGCCGGTGCCGTAGACCATCCAGCGGTCGAACGCATAGCCGAGGCGGCCACGGCCGGTGATGGTATAATCGACATCGTTGCCGCCGAACTCCATGCCGGTGGCGTCCATATCGCCCTCGATGCCGAGCACGAGGTGGTTGCCGAATTCATAGTTGTAGCCGAGCTGGCCGCCGCCGACGAAGCCGTTGTCGTCGCCCCCGACATTGCTGTTCGCCCAGCCGTAGCCGAGATTGGCGCCGAGATAGACGCCGGTCCAGGAGAAGACCGGGGTGACGACCGGCGCGGGGGGAGCCGGCGGCGCCTCGGTGACGACATCGGCGGCGCGCGCGGCCGTAGCGGCGGCGGAAATCGCAAGCGTGGCGACGGCGGCGTAAAGAATCTTTTTCATCTGCGTTACTCCTTCATTCCCTGCCCGCGCCGTCTTGGGTCCGGCCGAGCGATAAGCACGAAACAGGCGGCCATTGGGAACGTTCCCGATTTTCTCGGCCGCCTTCGAACGCCCACCGCGCCCTGTGGCATCGATGTCACAGCATGCGCCGACTAGCCCGCAGATGTGGCGATTTCAGGGTATATCTTCGGGGCTGCGCCCGGGCCGGGAGCGATAGGCCGGAAAAGTCCAGCCGTAGCGCAACGAGCCGCCACGCACGAGGAAGGCAGCGGCAAACGAGAGAGCGGCGGCGACAAGCGTCGATGCTCCTGAAAGGGTGACGAGCGTGAAAACGACCGCGCCGGCCAGTGCGGCGGTGACGTATATCTCCGGCCGCAGCAGCACCGAGGGCTCACCGGCCAGGAGATCACGCAATATGCCGCCGAAGGTCGCGGTCAGCACGCCCATGATCACGGCGATGACCGGGGACCCGGTCGCGGCGAGGCCCTTCGCGGCGCCCATCGCCGCGTAGGAAGCCAAGCCCACGGCGTCGAGCCAGAGGAGCAATCTGTAGCGCGATTCCACCAGATGCGCGGAGAAGAAGACGATAACGCCGACTACGGCGCATACCAGCATATAGGCCGGATTCGCGACCCAGAAGACGGGCAGACGGCCGAGCAGGACGTCGCGCAGCGTGCCGCCGCCGGTGCCGGTGACGGCCGCGAGGAACAGGAAGCCGATGATGTCGAGCTGCTTGCGCGAGGCTGCAAGCGCGCCAGTGGCCGCAAAGACCGCGACGCCGGCATAGTCGAGCAGGAGAATCGAGTTCATGAAGGCCCCTCGGCCCTTCAATAACGGAAGGCTGCATGGGGCGGAAGCGCTTGCCCGATAGGCCGGCTCGTTGCCTCAGGCGTCCTTTTCGGCCCTCGCGTCGGGCGGGCCGGGCTCGGCCGACGGTTCGGGCGCTGCCTGCTTGGGTCCGCCCCTTGATACGCCGACCATCGCCGGCCGCAGCACGCGGTCGCCGATCACGTAGCCGGTCTGGACCACCTGGACGATGGTGTTGGCCGGCACGCTCGGATCGGGAACCTCGAACATCGCCTGATGGAAATTCGGGTCGAACTTCTCGCCCTGCGGCTCCAGCTTCTTCACGCCATGACGCTCGAGCGCGCTCAGCATTCCTCGCTCGGTCATCTCCACGCCTTCGATCAGCGCCTTGAAGCCGGGGTCGCCAGAGGCCTTGGCCTCGGCCGGGATCGCCTCCAGCGCACGCTTCAAATTATCGGAGACACTGAGCATGTCACGGGCGAAGTTGGCGATGGCATAAACGCGCGCGTCATGCACGTCGCGGGCGGTACGGCGGCGCAGATTCTCCATCTCCGCAGCCAAGCGCAGCGCGCGATCCTTCAGTTCCTCGTTTTCCTTGGCAAGCCGCAGAAAGGCCTCGTGATCGGCCTGATACGGGCTGTCTTCGCTGGCTTTCGAGGAGGCCTCGGCACCGGCAGCGGCCATGTCGGGCCCGACCTCCTGCGTGTCCTCGGTTCCGGGCTTTTTGCTCATTTTCCTACCATCGTTCGTGAGATCTGCGAGTTGCGCCCGATATCGAGGTTCGAAGCAGCAAAATCAAGGGGTAAAGCCCGACGCTGATCAGCCCAGCATGCGGCTGATGAGCTGGGCGGTATAATCCACCATCGGCACGATGCGGGCATAGTTGAGTCTGGTCGGCCCGATGACGCCGAGCGCGCCGACGACGCGTTGCTCCTTGTCGCGATAGGGGGCGACCACGAGCGACGATCCCGACAGCGAGAAGAGCCTGTTCTCCGAGCCGATGAAAATGCGCACGCCAGACCCTTCCTCGGCCAGGTCGAGAAGCTGGATCAGCCCTTCCTTGGTCTCCAGGTCCTCGAACAGATGGCGCAACAGCTCGATATCCGCCTGGGCGGTGACGTTTTCGAGAAGGTTGCCGTGGCCGCGAACGATCAGCCGCGCCGGCAGGTCGCCTTCGCGGCCAGCCCACACGGCCAGGCCTTTTTCGACCAGCTCGCGCGAAAGCGCGTCAAGGGCGGTGTGCGTCTCTTCCTTCAGGCGCTCGATCTCGCCGCGGGCTTCCACTAGCGTGCGCCCGCGTACATGCGCGTTCAGGAAATTCGCCGCTTCGTGGAGCTGGGAGGCGGTGACGCCGGCGGGGATGTCGATCACGCGGTTCTCGACGTCGCCATTCTGCGAGACGAGAACGGCAAGCGCCTTTTCGGGCTCGAGTTGGATGAACTCGATGTGCTTGAGGGGCGTCTCCGCCTTGGTGGCCAGCACCAGGCCGGCGCCGCGCGACAGGCCGGAAAGCATCTGGCTAGCTTCGGTCAGCACATGTTCCAGCGACGCGCCGGTGCCGGATGCCTTGACCTGGGCCTCTATGACACGCCGTTCATCGTCGGAAAGATCGCCGATCTCCATGAATGCGTCGACGAAGAAGCGCAGGCCCTTCTGCGTCGGCAGCCGGCCGGCGGAGATATGCGGCGCGTAGATGAGGCCGAGCTGCTCGAGGTCGCTCATGACGTTGCGCACGGTCGCCGGCGACAGCGATTGCGGCAGCATGCGCGAAAGGTTGCGCGAGCCCATCGGTTCGCCGTCGCGGAGATAGGCGTCCACGATCACGCGGAAGATGTCGCGCGAACGCGGGTCGAGCAATCGCAGGTTCTGGTCCATCAGCGGCTTCGTCATAGGTGCAAAATGCTTCCGGAAACCAGGCAAAATATAAGAGGACGGCGCCGCCGCGCAACGGACTCCCGAAGCCTTTTCCTTTGCGTCGCCTAGCCCATGGCGTTACAAGCCGCGCGATACCTTTCCGGAGACACCTATCGATGCGTCCATCCAAGCGCCAGAACGACGAAATGCGCGCGATTTCCTTCGAACGCGGCATAGCCAAGCATGCCGAGGGGTCGTGTCTCGTCAAGTTCGGCGATACGCATGTACTGTGCACCGCGAGCCTGGAGGAAAAAGTGCCCGGCTGGATGCGCAATTCCGGTCGCGGCTGGGTGACGGCCGAATACGGCATGTTGCCACGCTCGACCGGAGAACGCATGCGCCGCGAGGCCTCGGCCGGAAAGCAGGGCGGGCGCACGCTGGAAATCCAGAGGCTGATCGGCCGCTCCTTGCGCGCGGTGGTCGACCTGCAGGCGCTGGGCGAAGTACAGATCACCGTGGATTGCGACGTGCTGCAGGCCGATGGTGGCACCCGCACGGCGTCGATCACCGGCGGCTGGATCGCGCTTAACGACTGCCTGCAATGGATGGCGGCGCGCCAGATGGTTTCGGTGCAGAAAGTCCTCAAGGACCACGTCGCGGCGATCTCCTGCGGCATCCATGGCGGCCAGCCGGTGCTCGACCTCGACTACGAGGAGGATTCGTCCGCCGGCACCGATGCCAATTTCGTCATGACCGGCAAGGGCGGCATCGTCGAGATCCAGGGCACGGCCGAAGGCGAGCCCTTCAGCGAGGAACAGTTCGGCGACCTCATGGGGCTGGCGCGAAAAGGCATCCAGCGGTTGGTCAGCCTGCAGCAGATGGCGATCGCGTGACGGACACGCAATGACACCCGCCGCCATCCTCGAATCCGCCCTTTATGTCGACGATCTCGATAGGGCGGAAACCTTCTACAGTGAGGTTCTCGGGCTGGTCCGCATCGCTAAGGCGGAGGGCCGACATGTCTTCTTCCGCTGCGGCGAAGGCGTGCTCCTGCTTTTCAATGCCGATGCCACCAGGATTCCCCCGCCGGCGGACAGCAATTTGCCGGTGCCGCCGCACGGGGCTAGGGGGCAGGGTCATCTCTGCTTCCGGGCTAGCGGCGAGGAGATCGAGGCCTGGCGGCGCCATCTCGAAAGCAAGGGCGTCGCCGTCGAAGCAGACTTCGAATGGCCCGCCTTCGACAAGAGCTCAGGAGGCGGCCGCTCCATCTATTTCCGCGATCCAGCCGGCAATTCGCTGGAATTCGCGGAAGCTAAGATCTGGGGAATCTGATGCGGCAGCTCGACTCGAAAAAGATCGTTGTCGCCACCCACAATTCCGGCAAGCTCGCCGAAATCCGCGAGCTTCTTTCGCCCTACGGACTGGAGGCGGTGTCGGCTGGCGAACTCGGCCTTCCCGAACCGCCGGAAACGGGCACGACATTCGAGGAAAATGCCTACACCAAGGCGTTCGCAGCTTCTTCGGCAACCGGCCTGCCGGCATTGTCGGACGATTCCGGCCTGGAGGTGGACGCGCTCGACGGCGCTCCCGGCGTCTATACCGCCGACTGGGCCGAAAGGCCCGATGGTTCGGGCCGCGATTTCCAGATGGCGATGGAGAAGGTCGAGGACCTCCTGCAGCAGAAAGGCGCGACCGACCCTTCCAGGCGCGGGGGGCGCTTCGTCGCGGTGCTGTGCCTCGCATGGCCCGACGGCCATGCGGAGTATTTCCGTGGCGAGGTCGAGGGCACACTGGTCTGGCCGCCGCGCGGAAACCGAGGTTTCGGCTACGATCCGGTGTTCCAACCCGATGGACGCGAACAGACCTTCGGCGAGATGAGCGCCGGCGAAAAACATTCCTGGGAGGCCGGTCGCGGCGATCTCGGCCTGTCGCACCGCGCCCGCGCCTTCGCGCGCTTCGCCACCGCCATGCTGGAGTCGACATGACCGGCATGGAAGGCGACCCCGGCTTCGGCGTCTACATCCACTGGCCATTCTGCGCGGCCAAATGCCCCTACTGCGACTTCAACAGCCATGTGCGCCACCAGCCGGTGGACCAGAAGCGTTTCGCCGCCGCCTTCGCCCGCGAGATGGCCACCATGGCCGCGCGCACCGGCAAGCGCACCGTCTCCAGCATCTTCCTCGGCGGCGGCACGCCCTCGCTCATGCGGCCGGAGACGGTCGGCGCGATCCTCGACGCGGTCGCGGCCAACTGGCACGTGCCTGGCGACATCGAGGTCACCCTGGAGGCGAACCCATCCTCGGTCGAAGCGGAGCGCTTCCTCGGCTATCGCGCCGCCGGGGTCAACCGCGTCTCCCTTGGCGTGCAGGCGCTGAACGATCCGGATTTGCGTTTCCTAGGGCGGCTGCATGATGTCGATGATGCCCTGAAGGCGATCGGGCTCGCCCGCGCCATCTTCCCGCGCATGTCCTTCGACCTGATCTACGCACGGCCTGGACAGACGGTCGTGGCGTGGGAAGCCGAGCTCGAACAGGCGATCGGCTACGCGGTCGACCATCTTTCGCTCTACCAGCTCACCATCGAGGAAGGAACGCCGTTCCATGCGCTGCACGCAACCGGCAAGATCGCCGTGCCCGACGCGGACCATGCGGCCGAACTCTATCGCGTGACGCAGGCAGTCACCGCGCGGCATGGCATGCCTGCCTACGAGATCTCCAACCACGCCCGCCCCGGCGCGGAAAGCCGGCACAACCTGATCTACTGGCGCTATGGCGAGTATGCCGGCATAGGACCCGGCGCCCATGGCCGTTTCGTGGAAAAGGGCCGCCGCATCGTGACGATCACCGAGAGGATGCCGGAGACCTGGCTCAGCCTCGTCGAAGCCAAGGGCCACGGCATCGCCGGCGGCGAAAGCCTGACGCGGTCGGAGGAGGCGGACGAGTTTCTTCTTATGGGTCTCAGGCTTGCCGAAGGCATCGAAATTGCTCGCTACGAAACTCTGGCGGGGCGGCCGCTGTCGTCCGACCGCGTGTCCATCCTTCGCGACGAAGAGCTGATCGAGCCAGTCGGCAATTCGCGGCTCAGGGCGACGCCGTCGGGGATGCTGGTGCTGGACGCGCTGGTAGCCGATCTGGCTCGGTAAGCTATCACTTACGTCATTGCGTCGAGCATACGTCGCTGACGATGCATCTCGAGGAAAATCCGGTAGTCGCGATCGAATTGTCCGGAAGCCGCCGGCTCCGGAAGGCGCTCCAGGCCGGAGCGCTGCATGGACCTGGCGGCGGCGGCAAGGTCGGGATAGAGGCCGGCCGCCGCTGCCGCCGCCATTCCGGTCCCGAGAAGGACCGCATCCTCGTGAGCGGGTTCGACGACGGCGCGGCCGGTTACGTTGGCGTAGAGCTGTGTAAGCATCTGGTTACGCATATGTCCGCCTGCGAGATGAAGGCTCGTCACCGGGTGCTGGACCGCCTGGATCGTCTCGACGATCTGCCTGACGCCGAGGGCAATGCCGACCGCGGTACGCCAATAGAGCCGGCAGAGGCTGTCGAAGGAAGCGTCGAGCCTGAGGCCGCTGACGACGCCGAGCGCATGGGGATCGGCGAAGGGCGAGCGGTTGCCGTGGAAGTCCGGCAGCACATGTAGCCGCGCGGCGAATGCATTGCCTTCTCGCGCGCGCAGTTCGGCAATCCTGGCGGCGATCCTGCGATGGGCGGCCGCATCCGGTTGGCCCGCGGCGCCATGCCAGCGGATGATATGGTCGAGCAGCCCCCCCGTGGCCGACTGGCCTCCCTCGCTGACGAAGAGACCCGGCAGAACCACGTCGCGATACGGACCCCAGACGCCAGCGAAACGAACCGGGTCTGCAGAGAACAGCATCACGCAGCTCGACGTGCCGGCGACGAGGGCTGCCCTGCCCTGCAGGGCGGTGGGGGAAGCCGCCAAACCGCCGAGGACTCCGAGCGCACCGGCAAAGGCATCGATCATACCCACGCCGACCCGGCAGAGGGTCGTCAGACCGAGCGCTTCCGCGGCCTCTCCCGTCAGCGGGCCGATATCCGCCCCGACCGGACGCGTCGTTTCCGGCAGCCGGCCGCGCGCCAGCACATCGCCAAGGCCTGCACGATCGAGAAACTCCCGGTTCCATCCCGGGCGATCGGCCGACTGGAACGTCCATTTGCAGGCAAGCGTGCAATGGGAGCGGTCCGGAGAACCGGACGCCTTCCAGGAGAGAAAGTTGGCGAGATCGAACAGATGGCCCGTTCCTTCCCAGACATCGGGCCGGTGGCGCTTCAGCCACATCAGCTTGGGGATTTGCATCTCCGGCGACATGACGCCGCCCGTCGAGGCAAGCGCGGACTCGTCCGTCTCCGTGCATTCGTCGGCTTCGGCCTGCGCGCGATGATCGAGCCAGGCAATGGTATCCCACGCCCGGCCTTCGGAAGAATGAAGCGACGCCTGGCCTCCGTCACGGCCGCGGATCACCAGCGAGCAAGTCGCGTCGAAGGCGATCGCCGCGATATGGCCCGGCTCCGCGCCCGCTTGATCGCGGGCGGCGCGCACGGCACGACAGACGGAAAGCCAGATGTCCTCCGAGTCGTGTTCGGCGATGTCCGGCCCGTCGCGGCGCATCACGATCGGACGATCGGCGCGGCCGAGCAGCACGCCCTTGCCGTCGAGGATCGCAGCGCGAGCACTCGTCGTACCGACATCCACGGCACAGACGAGTGTCCGCATCAGTGCGCCTTGCCGAGTGCGGCTATGAGCGAGGGGAGGCGGCGCATATCGTCAAAAATGGCGTCGGGCTCCAGCGGCGCCAGGTTTCGGGCCAATCCACCGGCGTGAGCGTGGGACCCGCCGGTAAAGCCGAAAACCCCCATCTCCGCTTCCCTGGCAGCCATTATGCCGGCCGGACTATCCTCGACGACGAGGCATTCCTCGGGCTCGACGCCCATCTCCCGAGCCGCATGTAGAAACAGGTCGGGCGCCGGCTTTCCTCTCTTCACCATCGCCGCACTGTAGATGTGCGGCTCGAAGAAGGGCAATAGGCCGGTGACACCGAGCGAGAAACGGATGCGCTCCGGCTGGCTCGAAGAGGCGATACAGCGAGGCAGGGCGATCTGTCCGAGCGCCTTGCGGACACCCGGTATGGGCTTCAGTTCCCGGCGGAACCGGTCGTAGAGCGCTGTCCGGGCCCGTTCGAGATGATCCGCCGTCACCACGAAGCCGAAATCGCTTCGCAGCAATTCGATAGTGGTCGCCATCGATCGCCCGAGAAACAGCTCGTAAGCCGTTTCCTCGCTCATGGCATGGCCGGCGCCGGCCAGCACCTCGAGCAGCACGGCGATGGAAATCGGTTCGCTGTCCACCAGCACGCCGTCGCAATCGAATATGACGAGGGAAGGCGGATTCACGAAACCGCAGGCCTGCGCGGAGGGCTTCGACCAGGCCCGGGTTGTCTCATATCGTTCTCAGCATGCCGCCATCGACATGGTAGGTCGAGCCGACGGAATAGGAGGCCCGGTCGGAACAGAGGAAGACGAAGAAATTCGCCAGTTCCTCGACGGTACCGAAGCGCTTGATCGGGGCGTGCTCGTCGGCGACCGTTTGAAGATAGCCCTCCCAGTCGCCACCGGCAGACGCAGTGAGCTGCTTCGCGGTCTTGATCCAGTCTGGCGTCAGGATCAGCCCCGGATTGACCGTGTTGACGCGGATATTGTCCTTGATCACCTCGTTGGCGAGGTTCTTGGAAAACATGACCAGCGCCGCCTTGGTGACGTTGTAGATCGGTTCGTACCAGAGTGGCTGCGCGGCGCAGATGGATGCATTGTGCAGAATAGCGCCGCCGCCGCGCTCGCGCATCATCGGCACGAAGGCGCGCGCCAGCCGCACCGCCGCCATGACGTGCAATTCCCAATAGGACTGCCATTTGTCGTCAGAGGCGGCCATGATGGTCTCGTTCGACCCGGTCCCGGCGTTATTGACGAGGATGTCGACGCCGCCAAAGGCCTCGCGTACCGCTTGCTCCAGCCGCCCGGCGCCTTCGACCGTCGCCACGTCGCATGAAACCGGCAGGGCGCGAACGCCATAGTCACTGGCGATGCGTTTCGCCTCCTTGCCCAGGCGGTCCTCGCGGCGGGCGGCCATGACGACATGCGCTTTCTCGCGCGCGAACGCCTCGGCGACGCCAAGGCCGATGCCGACGCTGGCGCCGGTAATGACGGCAACCTTTCCCTTCAAACCCAGATCCATGCGCATTCCCGCTGAACAACGAAGTGACGAAAGCCGGCGCCTTCTTATCGGACTTTCAGAGCGCTCCCGCCAGATAGGCCTTGAGCGTTTCCCGCGTGCCTTTTTCCCACAATCCCCTCAGGCTGCGGGCAAAGGCCGCTGCAAACGGCACCGCCCGGCCGACATCGCCGTAGATGTCCGCCATGGCCAGCCAGGCGGACGGATCGTCCTTTGCAGCCCGAGCGGTCCTCTGCATGCGGTCCCAGTCGGGATCGTTGGGCTCGATCGCGGCGCCGGAATCGGTCGTGCCGTGGCAATAGCGGCACCACAGCGCCGATTCGAGCGCAAGCCCCTCGACCGGCAGGCCCTTCGCCAGCCTGTCGGCGATCGAGGGAATGATGAATTTCGGCTGCCGGTTGGAACCGTCCAGACAAAGGCGGCGGATGGTATCGCCGATCTTGGGGTTGAGGCAGCGCTCCTCGACCTTGCGGAAATAGGCGTCGAGGTCGGCATTCGGCACCGGCGGCACGATCGGGATGATCTCCTCGCGCTCGACCTTCTGCAGGAAGGCGCGCACCAGTTCGTCCTGCATGCCCTCATGGACGAAGTGGATGTCCATCAGCCCGGACGGATAGGCGATGATGGCGTGGCCTCCGTTGAGGATGCGTATCTTCATCATCTCCCAGGGCGTGACATCCTTGACGAATTCCGCCCCCGCCTCCTCGAAGGCCGGGCGGCCGGCAGGAAAATCGTCCTCCACCACCCACTGGATGAAATCCTCGCAGAAGACCGGCCAGGCATCCTCGATGCCGAAATCCTCGCGCGTGATCCGCCGTTCCCGGTCCGACGTCGCCGTGGCGATGCGGTCGACCATGGCGTTCGGGAAAGCCACTTCCGCGCGCACCCACTCGGCGAAGTCCCTGTCCTGCGCGGCGGCAAGGCCGGCGACGGCGTCGCGCGCGACCTTGCCATTATGGGGAACGTTGTCGCACGACATCACAGTGAAGGGACGGACACCGTCTTTGCGCCGCGTCTTGAGGCCGGCGAGGATGAGCCCGAAAACGGTCTTCGGATCGCCGGGGTTGGCGGCGTCGGCACGGATGGCGGGATTTTCCGGATCGAACTTGCCGAGCGCGGGATTGACGAAGTACCCGCCTTCGGTGACGGTCAGCGAAACGACGCGGATCGCCGGATCTGCCAGTCTGGCGACGATGGCGCGGCCGTCCATCGGCGGCACGAAGCCGGTCATGACACCGGTGACGCGTGCCGAAGACTTCTCCGCCGACTGCTACACGACGGTAGTGAGAAAGTCCTGGCCAGCGAGGGCGTCTCGCATCTTCACATCGTAGGGCGTGACCCCCGCGCCGACGATCGCCCAGTCGCGATCGCGCCCGGTATTCATCAGCCGATCGAGATAGACCTGCAGGTGGGCGCGGTGGAAATTGCCGACGCCGAAATGGAGCATGCCGGGGGACAGGTCGCCGCGGCGATAGGAGGGCACGGCCACGGAGGAGGGGAGCGAACCCAGTGCATTGGATGACAGCTTGATGCTCATTGGACCCTTCTCGCGGGGACCACACTCATCGGACCGGTCCCTCCGTCCTCCGCCCTCCTCTTGCGGGCCTTACCTTAGCGCTAGGCCCCTCTCGTCGAAGCGGTGCATACGCGTCCGGTCAGGCGTCATGAAGATGCGCTGGCCGTGCTTGACCGCGAACTCGCCATCGGTGCGGGCGGTGATCTGGCCAAGATTGTCGGATTCGATATGCAGCAAGGTGTCGGAGCCGAGATGCTCGGCTACGCCCACGGTCCCGCCCCATTCGCCTTCGCTCGCCGAAAGCCGGATGTGTTCGGGCCTGACCCCAATCGTCTTAGCCTGCATCTTCTGAGCCTCGGCACCTTCGATGAGGTTCATCCGCGGCGATCCGATGAAGCCTGCGACGAACAGATTGGCCGGTGAACGGTAAAGTTCCATCGGCGAGCCGACCTGCTCGATGCGTCCGGCGTTCAGGACGACGATCTTGTCGGCCATGGTCATCGCCTCGATCTGGTCGTGCGTGACGTAGATCATCGTCGTCTTCAACTGCTGGTGCAGTTCGCTGATCTCGATGCGCATGGTGCCGCGCAGCGCCGCGTCGAGATTCGAGAGCGGCTCGTCGAAAAGGAAGGCGGATGGCTGGCGCACGATGGCGCGGCCGATGGCGACGCGCTGGCGCTGACCGCCGGAAAGCTGGCCCGGCCTGCGGTCGAGGTAGTTGGTCAGGTTGAGCACGCGGGCGGCGTCGCGCACCTTTTTGTCGATGACATCCTTCGGCTGGCTGTCCATCTTCAGCGGGAAGCCAATATTGTTGTAGACGGTCATGTGCGGATAAAGCGCGTAGGACTGGAAGACCATCGCCAGGCCGCGTTTGGCCGGCGCCGCATCGGTCACGTCCTTGCCGTCGATCATAATTTTGCCGCCTGTGGTGTCCTCCAGCCCGGCGATCAGCCTCAGCAGCGTCGACTTTCCGCAGCCCGAGGGGCCGACGAAGACGACGAATTCGCCGTCCTCGATATCCAGGTCTATCTCCGGAATGACATCGGTCACGCCGAAGGATTTCCTGACCTTGCTCAGAGTGATGCTGCCCATGTTCTTCCTCCGATCCAAGACCGCCGGCAAGGCGCCGCGCCGTCGCTATTTCACCGCGCCGAAAGTAAGGCCGCGCACCAACTGCTTCTGCGAAAACCAGCCCATGATCAGAATGGGCGCGATGGCAAGGGTCGAGGCCGCCGACAGCTTCGCCCAGAACAGGCCCTCCGGGCTCGAATAGGAAGCGATGAACGTCGTCAGCGGCGCGGCATTGGACGTCGACAGGTTGAGCGTCCAGAACGCCTCGTTCCAGGCCAGGATGATGTTGAGAAGCAGCGTCGAGGCGATGCCGGGTACCGCCATTGGCGTCAGGACGTAGACGATCTCCTTGGCGAGCGAGGCGCCGTCCATGCGCGCCGCCTCGAGGATCTCGCCCGGGATCTCGCGGAAATAGGTGTAGAGCATCCACACGATGATCGGCAGGTTGATCAGCATCAGCACGATCGTGAGGCCGAAGCGGCTGTCGAGCAGGCCCCAGTCGCGGAAGATCAGGTAGATCGGAATCAGCGCGCCGACCGGCGGCATCATCTTGGTGGAGAGCATCCACATCAGGACGTCCTTCGTCCGCTTCGTCGGCGAGAACGCCATCGCCCACGCGGCCGGGACGGCAATGATCAGGCCGATGATGGTGGAGCCGACGGAAATGGTCACGGAGTTCAGAAAGTGATGCAGGTAGTCCGAGCGGCTCTGGACCTCGGCGTAGTTCTCCAGCGTCCAGTGGAAGAAGAGGAAATATGGCGGGTTGGCGATGGCGTCGCCTTCCGACTTGAAGCTGGTCAGGAACGTCCACAGGATCGGGAAGAAGAGCAGGAGCCCGCACAGCCAGCCGACGATGGTGAAGGTGATCTTGCTCTTCGTCTTTATCTCGCGCGCCATGGTGCTTCACCCATCACTTGTCGAGGTTCTTGCCGATGAGGCGGATAAGGAAAATCGCGACGATGTTGGCGAGGATGACGGCGATGATGCCGCCCGCCGACGCGCCGCCGACGTCGAACTGAAGCAGCGCCTGCGCATAGACCAGATAGGTCAGGTTCGTGCTCTGGATTCCGGGTCCGCAATTGGTCGTCACCAGGATCTCGGCGAAGACGGAGAGCAGGAAGATCGTCTGGATGAGGATGACGACGGTGATGGCACGGGAGAGATGCGGCAACACGATATAGACGAAACGCGATATCGCGCCGGCGCCGTCCATCTCCGCCGCTTCCTTCTGCTCGCCGTCGAGCGACTGTAGCGCGGTGAGCAGGATCAGCGTGGCGAAGGGCAGCCATTGCCAGGCGACGATGATGATGATGGAGAGGAGAGGCACCTCGGCCAGCCAGTCGATGGGAGCAAGGCCCAGTCCACGCGCGATCCAGGCGAAGAGGCCGTAGACCGGGTTCATGAACATGTTCTTCCACACCAGCGCCGAAACGGTGGGCATGACGAAGAACGGCGCTATGACGAGGAGGCGCACGATGCCCTGGCCCCAGAAGGGCTGGTCGAGGACTAGCGCCAGAAGAATGCCACCGATGACGGTGATCAGGAGGACGCCGACGACGATGAGGAGCGTATTGCCGATCGCGGTGAGGAAGGCCGGGTCGGTGATGAAGTAGTAGTAGTTCAGGAAGCCGACCCAGGGATGGTCGCCCGGCGTCAGGAGATTGTAGTTCTGGAACGAGAAGTACAGCGTCATCGCCAGCGGCACGATCATCCAGATGAAAAGCAGGATGACGGCGGGCGACATCATCAGGCGGGCGCTGCTACGGGTGTGCAACGTGGCCATCGGACTTCCCCTCTCAGGTCATGACGCCGTTAACGGATACTCCCGGCCTTGGACGGGTCCGGAACATCTCGGATAAAAATCCGGGGCTGCGGCTCCACTGGGAAAGAGCCGAGCCCCGGAGGCGGGAGGTTCACTTGATATATCCGGCCTTGGTCATTTCGCGGGTCGTAAGCTGCTGCGCACTCTGCAGCGCCTGCGCCACCGAAAGCTGGCCGGCAAGCGCCGCCGAGAATTGCTGACCGACGGCCGTTCCTATGCCCTGGAACTCCGGAATGGCGACGAACTGGACGCCGACATAGGGCACCGGCTTGACGGTCGGATGCGTAGGATCCGCCGCCTTGATGGATTCCAGCGTCATCTTGGCGAAAGGCGCCGCATCCAGGTATTTTTGGTTTTCGTAGAGCGACTTGCGCGTCCCGGGGGGCACGTTGGCCCAGCCATCCTTCTCCGCCACCACGTCGAGATAATGCTTGCTGGTCGCCCAGGAGACGAACTTTTCCGCCGCTTCGGCTTTCTTGGTGCCAGCGGGGATCGCGAGCGCCCAGGACCACAACCAGTTGGCGCGCTTGTCGACGCCATCTCTGTTGGGCGCCAACGCGAAGCCGACATCCTTGGCAACCTTGGAGTTCTTCGGATCGGTTACGAAGGAACCGGCCACGGTGGCGTCGATCCACATACCGCACTTGCCCGACTGGAAGAGGGCGAGGTTCTCGTTGAACCCGTTGGAGGAAGCGCCGGGAGGTCCATCCTTCTTCATCAGGTCGACGTAGTAGGAGAGCGTGTCCTTCCATTCCGGCTGGTCGAATTGGGGATGCCATTTCTCGTCGAACCAGCGGGCGCCGAACGAATTCGACATGGCGGTGAGGAACGCCATGTTTTCGCCCCAGCCGGCCTTGCCGCGCAGGCAGATGCCGTAGACGCCACCGGCCTTGTCGGTCATCTTGTCGGCCGCCTCCTTGATGAACTTCCAATCCGGCTTGTCAGGCATCTTGAGCCCCGCCTTGTCCATCAGGTCCTTGCGGTACATGACGTAGGAGCTCTCGCCGTAGAAGGGCGCGGCATAAAGCTTGCCGTCGGCGGACAGGCCGTTGCGGATCGCCGGAAGCAGATCGTCGACGTCGTAGTCTGCGCCGAGATTGTCGAGCGGCAGGAGCCAGTTCTGCTTCGCCCAGATCGGCACCTCGTAGGTGCCGATGGTCATGACGTCGTACTGGCCGCCCTTGGTGGCGATGTCGGTCGTGACCTTCTGGCGCAGGACGTTCTCCTCCAGCGTCACCCAGTTCAGCTTGATATCCGGGTTGGCCTTGCTGAAGTCGTCCGTCAGCTTCTGCATGCGGACCATGTCGCCATTGTTGACGGTGGCGATGGTGAGCGTGGTTTCGGCGCGCGCGAAACCGGCCATTGCCAGAACGGAACACGCGCCCAGAACGAGCGATTTCAATTTCATGACTATCCTCCCAACAAGCGCAATCAATGAGCAATTGCTTTGTCTTTGGGCAATTACTCATACAGAATGACGAATGTCAATTCGCTTTCGTTATTGCAGTGCAGCATGCCGGGCCATTCCGCCGGCATGCTGCAGGCAAGGTAGTGCGCCAACGTGCTGATTTTTCCGCCGTTTTCTGCTGACGTAACGGTGCTGGCCTGTCGGCCCTCCAGGCGTGATGTAAGCATATGCTCAGAATTCGGGCAGTTGCTCTCAATTAAGATCTCTGTCACTTTGGGCGGTGAACGGAAAACTCTTGCGTGCGCTTGCAAGAAGTGAGGCACGATGGCAAAGCGGAGTCGGACAGGGACTTGGGGATGAACGGGCGCCAGGAAAGCGGCGGTTCGAGCAAGCTTGACGACGCGGCGCGCGCCGGCTGGCTATACTACGTCGCCGGCAACACGCAGGACCAGATCGCCGCCAAGCTCGGCGTGTCGCGGCAATCGGCGCAGCGACTGGTTTCCTTCGCCATGACGGAGGGATTGGTGCGCGTCCGTATCGATCATCCGATCGCCCAATGCCTGGAATTGGCGCGTCGGCTCCAATACCGCTATGCGCTCGATCTCGTCGACGTGGTGCCGAGCGATCCCGATTCTCCCTCGACCACGATCGGCGTCGCGGAAGCCGCGGCAGCCGAGATCGAGCGGCGGCTTTCCTCGCCGGATCCGATCGTCATGGCGCTCGGCACGGGCCGGACGCTGAAGGCCGCCGTCGAGCAGCTGCCCGCAATGGAATGTCCGCAGCACAAGGTCGTGTCGCTGACGGGCAACATCGCCCCGGATGGCTCGGCCGCGTTCTACAACGTCATCTTCACCCTCGCCGACACGGTCAAGGCGCGCAGCTTCCCGATGCCGCTGCCCGTCATCGCCTCCTCGCCGGAAGAGCGCGGGATGCTGCTTTCCCAGCCGATGATCCAGCCGACGCTGGCGCTCGCCGCCCGTGCCGACGTCACGTTCATCGGCATCGGCGATTTCGGGCCGAACGCGCCCCTCTACGAGGACGGCTTCATTACGGAAGCGGAACTGAAAGCGCTGCAGAGGGCCGGCGCGGTGGGCGAGATCGTCGGTTGGGCCTTCGATCGCGACGGCCGCCTCATAGAGGGGATCACCAACGATCGTGTCGCCTCTGCGCCGATCCCGTCACGGGAAAAGTCGCTGGTGGTGGCCTTGGCGATGGGCGAGAAAAAGCTGCCCGGCATCCGCGCCGCCGCCAATCGCCGGCTCATCAACGGGCTCATCACCGACGAGCGGACAGCGGCCGCGTTGCTGGAAAAGGCCTGATCCAGGCCTTCAGCGCGATTTCGGGGCACCCCAGCGAAGCCCGCCCATCAGGAGCGAGACGAGGCGGTGCGATCGTTCCCGCCAATCCGCCGTGTCGGGAGCGGAATAGATGCTCGACAGGGCGTGGGTCACGTCCGTGGCATCG
>JBQCFA010000500.1:0-5428 GCA_051959695.1 Rhizobiaceae bacterium | reverse complement strand
CGCGTCAATCTGGTCGTACGCCTTGTACTCGCCAAAATACTTCGTGATCGCCGCCGTCAGCGACGTCTTCCCATGGTCCACGTGACCAATCGTCCCGATGTTCACATGCGGCTTCGTACGCTCGTATTTCGCTTTGGCCATGTGAGGTCTCCACTGTCTAATGCCCGCTCGGGCGTCACATTAAGTTTCAGGCGCAACAGCCCGTTATGCGTATTTCTTCTGTATTTCCTGGGCGACCGCGGTCGGAACCGGCTCGTAATGGTCGAACTGCATCGTGTACTGCGCGCGGCCCTGAGACATCGAGCGCAGCGTATCCACGTACTTGAACATGTTGGCGAGCGGCACCATGGCGTTGACCACCACGGCGATGCCGCGGCTCTCCTGGCCCTGGATCTGGCCGCGCCGTCCGTTCAGGTCGCCGATGACGTTGCCGACATAATCTTCCGGCGTCACCACCTCGACCTTCATGATTGGCTCGAGGAGCTGCGCACCCGCCTTCTGGGCGCCTTCGCGGAAAGCCGCCCGCGACGCGATCTCGAACGCGAGGACCGACGAGTCGACGTCGTGATAGGCGCCGTCGATCAGGCTCGCCTTGACACCGAGCATCGGGAACCCGGCGATCGGGCCGGACGAAAGAACGCTCTCGATGCCCTTCTGGACACCCGGGATGTATTCCTTCGGCACGGAACCACCGACGATCTTGGATTCGAAAACGAAATCCTCGCCATCGGGATTGGGCTCGAAGATGATTTTTACGCGGGCAAACTGACCCGAGCCGCCCGTCTGCTTCTTGTGCGTGTAGTCGATCTCGGCTGGACGGGTGATCGTCTCCCGGTAGGCCACCTGCGGTGCGCCGACATTCGCCTCGACCTTGAACTCGCGCTTCATGCGGTCGACGATGATGTCGAGATGAAGCTCTCCCATGCCGGCAATGATGGTCTGGCCGCTCTCCTCGTCGGTCTTGACGCGGAAAGACGGATCCTCTGCCGCCAGACGGTGAAGCGCGAGGCCCATCTTCTCCTGGTCGCCCTTGGTCTTTGGCTCGATGGCGATCTGGATAACCGGGTCCGGGAATTCCATGCGCTCCAGGATGACCGGGTGTACCGGGTCGCACAGCGTGTCGCCGGTGGTCGTCTCCTTGAGGCCGGCCAGCGCCACGATGTCGCCCGCGAACGCCTCCTCGATATCGGCCCGCGAATTCGAGTGCATCTGCAGCATGCGGCCGATGCGCTCCTTCTTGCCCTTCACCGTGTTCTCCAACGACACGCCCTTGACGAGCTTGCCCGAATAGATTCGGCAGAAGGTCAGCGAACCGACGAACGGGTCGTTCATGATCTTGAAGGCCAGCATCGACAGCGGCTCGTCGTCAGTCGAATGACGCACCACCTCGGCCTCGGTCTTCGGATCGATGCCCTTGATGGCAGGAACATCCATCGGCGCCGGCAGGAAGTCGACAACGCCGTCCAGAAGCGGCTGAACGCCCTTGTTCTTGAAGGCGGAGCCGCAGAACATCGGGAAGAACTTGACGGCGACCGTGCCCTTGCGGATCAGCTTACGGATCTCGTCGTTCGAGGGCATGTTGCCTTCGAGATACGCATTCATCGCATCGTCGTCCATTTCGACGGCGAGTTCGATCATCTGCTCACGGTACTTCTCGGCGCTGTCCTTGAGATCGTCTGGGATCTCGACCACGTCCCACGCGGCGCCAAGCGTTTCCTCGCGCCAGATATAGGCCTTCATCTCGATGAGATCGACGACGCCCTTGAACTCGCTCTCGGCTCCGATCGGAAGCTGGACGACGACGGGAGTCGCGCCGAGGCGCGTCTTGATCATCTCCACCGAACGGTAGAAATCGGCGCCGATCTTGTCCATCTTGTTGCAGAAGATCATCCGCGGCACATGGTACTTGTCGGCCTGGCGCCACACCGTCTCGGTCTGCGGCTCCACGCCGGCATTGGCGTCGAGAAGCGCGATGGCGCCATCGAGAACGCGCAAGCTGCGCTCGACCTCGATGGTGAAGTCGACGTGGCCCGGCGTGTCGATGATGTTGAAGCGGCGCTTCTTGCCGTCACGGCCCTGCCAGAAGGTCGTCGTCGCGGCCGACGTGATGGTGATGCCGCGCTCCTGCTCCTGCTCCATCCAGTCCATCGTGGCGGCGCCCTCGTGGACCTCGCCCATCTTGTGGGACTTGCCGGTGTAATAGAGGATGCGCTCGGTCGTCGTCGTCTTGCCGGCGTCGATATGCGCCATGATGCCGAAGTTGCGGTAGTCTTCTATCTTGTATTCGCGGGCCATGATCGAACCTCTGCTCCTTGCGTTTGCGATTACCAGCGGTAATGCGCGAACGCGCGGTTGGCCTCAGCCATCTTGTGCGTGTCTTCACGCTTCTTGACGGCAGAGCCACGGTTGTTGGCGGCGTCCATGAGTTCGCCGGAAAGGCGATCCACCATGGTGGTCTCGTTACGGCCGCGCGCGGCGGTGATCAGCCAGCGGATCGCCAGAGCCTGACGGCGCTCGGGGCGCACATCGACCGGAACCTGGTAGGTGGCGCCGCCGACGCGGCGGGACTTGACCTCGATATGCGGCGCGACGTTCTCGAGCGCCTGATGGAAGACCGCGACCGGCTCCTGCCTGGTCTTGGACTGGACCTGGTCGAGCGCGCCGTAGACGATTGACTCGGCGACCGATTTCTTGCCGTCATACATGACGGCGTTCATGAACTTGGTGACAATCAAGTCGCCGAACTTCGGGTCCGGGTTGATCTCGCGCTTATCCGCTCTGTGACGTCGGGACATGTTCTCGTCTCTCAATCTCGAGGCCCGGCGCACAAAACAAAAGCGCCGAAGCCGGAAAACCCTACTTCGGACGCTTTGCGCCGTATTTCGAGCGGCGCTGTTTGCGGTTCTTCACACCCTGGGTGTCGAGCACGCCACGAAGGAGGTGGTAGCGCACACCCGGAAGGTCTTTCACACGACCGCCGCGGATCATGACGACGGAGTGCTCCTGAAGGTTATGACCTTCACCTGGAATATAGCCGATCACCTCGAAGCCGTTGGTGAGGCGGATCTTCGCAACCTTGCGGAGCGCCGAGTTCGGCTTCTTCGGCGTCGTGGTATAGACGCGCGTGCAGACGCCCCGCTTCTGCGGATTCGCCTGCATGGCCGGCACCTTGTTGCGCTTCACCGGCGCAACGCGCGGCTTGCGGATCAGCTGGTTGACGGTAGGCATTAAAACCTTCCTCTTTCTCAAAAATTCCGTGTCCAAAGCCCTGGCGGGCCGTTCAGGCGCCATTTCCATACGCAAATTCGGGCATAAACCACTCTTTCGCGGTCCTGCCCGAACAATAAGCAGAGGAAGCGAAGCCGCTTCATGCACGCCGGAAATGTCTATTCGCTCGTAGAACGAGCCCTGTTTGAAGCGAAGTCCGGAACGCGACGTTCCGAAAAGCGATGCTTCACATCGGCTCAGACGCGGCGGGTAATACGCAAAACCCGCCGAGGCGTCAACCCTTCCGGCGCAATAATCATGCGTCGGAAAGGCAGATGCCGGCCCACGCAATATTGTTGCCCTGCCTCCCCGCTTCAAGAGCAAAAGTGACGAACTTGGCGCTGTGTCACAACTTCCATCCATGCAAGGATCGGTCAGGAAACGAATCCATCTGAAGGAAGCCGGCCATGAACGACAATGAGGAGCGCCCGGTCACCATCATCGTCGGTCGCGTGTGGCGCCGGAAGGGCGGCGAGTCGGAGGGCGTCCATGTCATGCTGGTGGCGCCGGACGACGATTCGGCCGTACGCCGCGCGCTGGAAGCACTCGCCAAGGAAGGCTATGCCGAGGCGGAACTCGACCAGATCGGCGAGATGGAAGGCGCGCCCGACGAGGAACCGCACCTTTCCGCCTGGCAGGGCGCCACGGAGGGCGAGGTTTCCATCGTCACTTTCGACGAGCCGAATTGAGACCCTCAGCTTTCACCAACGATCGCGATGGCGAAGCCGTCATAGCCCTTTTCGCCGACTGTTTGCAGCGCGGTCGCCTGCAGTGTTTCCTGATGTCCGAAGAACGAAAAGACATCGCGGGCGCCCTGCACGTTCGGATCCTTGCTTCCTGCCTCGATAACGGCTCCGTCCCGGATGACGTTATCGCAGACGATGATTGTCCCCGACCGCGCCAGCCGCATGGCCCAGTCCAGATACGACTTGTTGTTGGGCTTGTCTGCATCGATGAAAACGAGGTCGAACGGACCGAATCCATCCGCACCCAGTCTCTCGAGCGAGGAAAGCGCCGGCCCCACATGAAGGTCGATCTTGTCGGAGACCCCAGCCGTGGCGAAATTTTCCCGCGCGACCGCCGCGTGGGTACTTTCCAGCTCGAGCGTCACGACTTTGCCCCCCGCGGGCAGCGCACGCGCGATCCAAATCGTCGAATAGCCGCCAAGCGTGCCGATTTCGAGAACGCGACGCGCGCCGCACATCCGGACGACGAGATTCAGGAACCTGCCCTGTAGCGGCGACACGTCGATCGCCGGCAGTCCATGGGCACGATTGCGCTCCAGCACGGTGTCCATAACAGGGTCCGGGGGCAAGAGGCTGCCGGCAGCGTAAGCATCCACCTCGGCCCAGGTTCCTTGGTTCGAAGGCATGTCGTCGACTCCACTCTTGCCCTGGCAGAAACAAGAAAGGGGCCTAGCGGCCCCTTCCCTTCTCTTTCCTATGACCCACGCCTCGCCTATTCGGCGGCGTTGGTCATGTCGGTCAGCATCGGCTCGGCCACCTCGACATTGGCCTGCTTGCGGCGTTCGTCGATGATGAGATCGTCGCGCGAGGTGGCGATGCGCCGAATCTGGCTCATCGCACCGCCCGTACCCGCCGGGATCAGGCGGCCAACGATGACGTTCTCCTTCAGACCCTGCAGCGTGTCGGTCTTGCCGGCCACCGCCGCCTCGGTCAGCACCCGCGTCGTCTCCTGGAAGGAGGCGGCGGAGATGAAGGACGGCGTCTGCAGCGAGGCCTTGGTGATGCCGAGCAGCACCGGCTGACCTTCCGCAGGCTTCTTGCCTTCCTCGACAAGGCGCTCGTTGACCTCGTCCAGTTCGATCATGTCGACATGATCGCCTGGAATGTAGGTCGAATCGCCCTGCACGGTGATCTCCACCTTCTGCAGCATCTGCCGGACGATCACCTCGCTGTGCTTGTCGTTGATCGAAACGCCCTGCAGCCGGTAGACCTCCTGGATCTCGTTGACGAGGTAGGAGGCCAGCGCCTCCACGCCCCTGATCGCCAGGATGTCGTGCGGCGCCGGATTGCCGTCGAGGATGTAGACGCCCTTATCGATGGTGTCGCCGTCCTGAAGATGGAACGGCTTGCCCTTCGGTATCAGGTATTCGACCGGCTCCAGGGTCGAATCATGCGGCTCGATCATGATGCGGCGC
>JBQCFA010000499.1:0-2434 GCA_051959695.1 Rhizobiaceae bacterium | reverse complement strand
CCTCGGAATGGCGAGGCAATCGGGACGGTACCCGGGAAGTAACGAGCCCGGTCGGTTCAGCGGCCAGCCGCCGATCCGAGGACGCCTTGAAGCAACGACGGTGCGGGCCTTTCTGGTGTCTGCCGGTCGTCCATAGACCGGGGTTACTGAAGAGGCACACCTTCATTGCCGGCAGTGCGGAGCGGGTCCTCCAATCCAAAGCTGAGGCAGACAAAGCGAGCGGTCGCCGCAAGGCGTCTGCTCATCGCCGCGTAACTCGCGTTTCATGGCTCCGGCACCTCCACCGGCTGGGCCATGAGGTTCGGGAGACGCCCTTTGTCCACCGCGGAACGTCATGGGCCGAGCGCCCGGCAATCCGCAGCTTGCTCGACGGGTCGCTCGCGGCCCGCGCAATGGAGAACCCGATGGCAACCCAGCGCATCCTGGACTTCCTCACCACGCGACGACCGAACGGCCCCTGCCTCGTCGTCGACCTTGACGTCGTCGCCGACAACTATCGGGCCTTCGAGAAGGCGCTGCCTGATTCGCGCATCTACTACGCCGTGAAGGCGAACCCCGCTCCGGAGATCCTGCGTCTGCTCGCCTCGCTCGGCTCGTCCTTCGACACCGCCAGCGTCGCCGAGATCGAGATGGCGATGGACGCCGGCGCGCCCGCGTCCCGTATCTCCTTCGGCAACACCATCAAGAAGGAGCGCGATGTGGCGCGCGCCTTCGAACTCGGCATCCGTCTCTTCGCTGTTGATTGCGTGGAGGAGGTGGAGAAGGTCGCGCGCGCCGCTCCCGGCTCGAAGGTCTTCTGCCGCGTGCTCACCGACGGCGAAGGTGCGGAGTGGCCACTGTCGCGCAAGTTCGGCTGCGTGCCGGCGATGGCGATCAATGTCCTGAGGAAGGCCAAGGCGCTCGGCCTCGACGCCTACGGCGTCTCGTTCCATGTCGGCTCGCAGCAGACGCATCTCGACGCCTGGGATCGGGCGCTGGCGGACGCCAAGCGCGTCTTCTCCACGCTCGCGGACGAGGGCATCGTCCTGAAGATGGTCAACATGGGCGGCGGCTTCCCGACCCGTTACCTGAAGGACGTCCCGGCGGCGCAGGCTTACGGCCAGGCGATATTTTCGGCGCTCCGCAAGCATTTCGGCAACCGCATCCCGGAGACCATCATCGAGCCGGGCCGCGGCATGGTCGGCAATGCCGGCGTCATCAAGTCGGAGGTCGTCCTGATCTCGAGGAAGTCCGAGGAGGACGATGTGCGCTGGGTGTATCTCGACATCGGCAAGTTCGGCGGCCTCGCCGAAACCATGGACGAGGCGATCCGCTATCCGATCGTGACCGCGCGCGACCACGACAGGAAGAGCCCCTGCGTACTCGCCGGCCCGACCTGTGATTCGGCGGACGTCATGTACGAGAAGACGCCCTATCCGCTGCCCCTGTCGCTGACCATCGGCGACGAGGTGCTGATCGAGGGGACGGGCGCCTATACGACGACCTACGCTTCGGTTGCCTTCAACGGCTTCGAACCGCTCCGATCCTACGTGATCTGACGGGAAACCCGTCAGATCACCCGGATGCCGGCCAGTGGCGCATGGCGCAATCCGAACGAAGAGGGTTCGGGGCCATGCGCGGGCCGCCTCCGGTTCGCTTGTGGAACTGATTTCTGCTCGTGAAGGATCGGAAAAGTGGAAGCTGTAGAGATCAACAAGGCCTACGCCGCGCCCTGCCCGGCATTCGTCATCGGCGCCGAGACCGTCGCCGACATCCCGGCGCGCGACGCGCTGCTCGACCGAGCCATGGGTCCGCGCTGGCGCAGGAAATCGTCGGAGAAGCTGCGCCGGGGCCGCATCCCGTCGGAGGGGCTGGCGCTTGCCGCGCGCGACGCGTTCGGCACGGTGCTGGGTACGGTCAGGCTATGGGATATCGGCGCAGGCGTGGACGGGCGGCGGGCTCTTCTGCTCGGCCCGCTCGCGGTGGACCCAATGCTCAAGAGCGCCGGCATCGGCTCCGCGCTCATGCGCGAGGCGATCGCGGAGGCCACGCGGCTCGGCCACGAGGCCATCTTGCTGGTGGGAGACGCGCCCTACTACGAGCGTTTCGGCTTCTCCGCGGAGAAGACAGGCGCACTTGCCATGCCCGGCCCCTATGAAAAGCATCGCCTGCTCGCGCTCGAACTCGTACCCGGCGCGCTCGATGGCGCCCACGGTGTCATCCGGCCAGCCGGACGCCGCATCAAGCCGGCGAGGATCGCGCAGGCGGTCTGATCGAAGCCCTTCTCTCGCGGGAGAGGGCTTCTACAATACCTGGCTGAGCGCCATCGCGACGGACATGTCGCCGTCGACCTTGAGCTTGCCCTGCATGAAGGCCGAGGTCGGGCTGGTCTCGCCGGCGATCATCGATTCCAGGATATCCTTGTCGAGCGTGATCGTGCAGTCGGCGGGCTCGT
>JBQCFA010000498.1:0-4949 GCA_051959695.1 Rhizobiaceae bacterium | reverse complement strand
TCGCCGACCCTGCCGCCGCGATCTGTTGCGACGGTCCTGCCTGCGACCCGGCGGGGTCTGTGTGCCTCTGTCCGGCACGCAGGGGTCCTAGTGCCCCCAGGGAAAACCTTTCGGCAGAACCTCCCCGGATGGCCCGCCACGATAGCGGCCCATCGGAGGCGCCGGTCCCTCCCCACGCAATCACCGTCATGATCGGTGTTCCCATGGAAGGAACTGCCGGGGATTATGGATGAACGGCAGGAGGCGTGGAGAAAACGGAGCGAAGAAAATGCTGGAAGGCTGCTGGGGCAAAGGTTTCCCGTTACTGTAGCTGCCAGCCTGTCCACGCTTTCGCCGATCGTCCCCATTGCAAATCGCGGCGCGCCGTCGTTCTAATCGGCTGGCCGCCGAAAGTGGCGGTTCGCCTGGGCTCGCATGGAGATGGGAGGCGGCGCATGGATCTTCACACCGAGAACGAACAGCTCGTCGAGACACTGTTCCGCAACGGCACGCTGACCGTCGTCGGCATCGTCCTTTCCTTTTCGCTGGGCTTCCTGGCGCAATGGGGCGCCAATCCCCTGCCCTGGCGGCTGTGGGACGCGCCGCCGGTGGCGGCACTGGTCATCGGCCTTCTTTTCCAGTTCCGGGCGCTGTGGCTGCTCCTGAAAATCGAATCGCTGAAGCGCAACATCTTCGAGAAGGCGAACCGGCAGTTCTTCATCGGCGCGATGACGACCGGCGCCGGCGTCTTTCTTGCGATCTTCGTCGATCTGGTAGAATTGGCGGTTCACGGCCATCCGGCGGCGCAATAGGCCGGACAATGCTTGCCGCGGTGGCCGGTGCGCGCGATAAGCGGGGCATGGCTTCACTTACGGCAATAGGCTTCGACGCCGACGACACGCTCTGGCAGAACGAGCAATTCTTCCGGCTGACGGAACAGCGTTTCGCCCAACTGCTTAGCGACTACGCCGATCACGAGCATCTCAAGGCGCGCCTCCTGGAGGCGGAGAAGCGCAATCTTGCAAGCTACGGCTTCGGCATCAAGGGCTTCACGCTCTCGATGATCGAGACGGCGATCGAAGTGACCGAGGGCAAAGTGCCCTCCACCGTTATCGCCCGGATCCTGGAAGCGGGCCGCGAGATGCTGGTGCATCCCGTCGAGACGCTGCCTGAGGCGCGGGAGACGCTGGAGCGGCTGGCCGCCGAGTACAGGTTGATCCTCATCACCAAGGGCGACCTCTTCGATCAGGAGCGCAAGCTTGCCGCCTCCGGGCTCGGCGACCTGTTCGACGCGGTCGAGATCGTCAGTGACAAGAGCCGCTCCACCTACGAGCGCGTCTTCGCCCGCCATGCGCATGGCGCGGAAAAGAGCATGATGGTCGGCAATTCGCTGAAATCGGACGTCGTTCCGGCCATCGAAGCCGGTGCCTGGGGGGTTTACATCCCGCACGAATTGACCTGGGTGATCGAGCATATGGCGGAACCGGCCGAGGAGCCGCGCTTCCGGCGCATCAGTGCACTCGGACAGCTCGCGGGGCTGGTCGAGGAGATCGGCTGACGGCCTTTTACCTCCTGCCAGGGAAAGATTTCGCAGGCCCCGTCAGCAGATGCGCTTTTCGCGGCTTTTCCTCGGGCCGGCCGGACGATAGAATGGGTTTTCTCGCAATCCGCGATCTTTCCTGCAAACCAGATCATCTGCCTTGGGACCGGATATTTCCGCTCGACCAAGCGTCATTCGAATGGATATCGCATGTCTACCGCCCGCCTTCCGTCCTTCGCCCTGCTCGTCGGCAACTTCATGATAGGCGCTTCCGTGCTCGCTCCGGCGGGCATGCTGAAACAACTTGCAGATGCCATGGGAACGAGCATTGCCGGAGCCGGGCTGCTGATGACCGTCGGCGCGATCGTGCTTTGCTTCGGCTCGCCGTTGATGGCGTGGGCGACGAGCGGCATGGAGCGGCGGAGCCTGTTGGCCGGATGCATCAGCGTCCTGGCGATCGGCCATGCCGCGTCGATGCTGGCGCCGAATTTCACCGCGTTGCTTGCCATCCGGGTCGTGTCGATGATCGCCGCGGCGCCGTTCACGCCGCTTGCGGCAAGCACCGTCTCGCTCATCGTCCCGGAGCGCGAACGTTCCAGCGCCATCACCTTCGTCTTCCTCGGCTGGTCGCTTGCGATCGCCGGAGGCCTGCCGATCGTCACCTCGCTCGCTTCGCATCTGGGCTGGCGCGAGGCTTATGGCGCGTTGGCGGCGGCGGGCGCGGTGAGCGGCGTGCTGCTGGTGGCCGGGCTGCCGAAGGGGCTCTACGGCGCGCCGGTCCAGCTGGCGAGCTGGGCGAAGGTCTTCCACTCGCGGGTCATCCTGCTTCTGCTCATGATCACCGCGTTGGCGGCGGCCGGCCAGTTCCTTGTCTTCACCTATCTCGGCCCGCTCTTGGCGCATCTGGCCGGCGCCGGCCCCACGACGATCGCGCTGTTCTTCGCCGGGTTCGGCGTCACCGGCTTCATCGGCAACCTGGTCGCCACCCGCATCGTCGGGAGAACCGGCGTCTATCCGACATCGCTCGCCTGCTTTCTCATCATGCTGTGCGGAGCGCTCGTGCTGGCGTTCGGTGCCGGAACGATCGCCGTCATGGCCATCGGCGTGCTGGTATGGGGCCTCGGCTTCGCTTCCTCGAACTCGATCCAGCAGGCACGTCTCGTGGCGACGGCGCCCGAACTCGCCAGCGCCACCGTCGCCCTCAACACGTCTTGCATCTATGTCGGGCAGGCGGTCGGCTCCGGCGTCGGCGGCCTGATGTTCGCCCATGACCGATTGCTGGCCATGGGGTTCGTCGCCAGCGCGCTGATCAGCCTCGCGGTCGTGGTCGTCTTGATCACCCGCCCCGCCGGCTTGTTCCGCGTCGCTACATCGTCCTCGGCACGTAGCGCCAGGTAAGCCAGCAGCAGACCGAAACGAACAGGCCGAGCGTGACGAAAACGCCGCCGAGCCCGGTGAAGGCGAGCACGATTGAATAGACCAGCGGCGGGGTCAGGTCCGAAAGGTCGATATAGGTGCGGTAGACCGATGCCATCTGCGGCCGCTCATGTGTCCGGACCGCGCGCATGTAGACGGTGGAACCGAGCGCATCGACTGCGATGCAGAAAAGAGCCCCGCACAACAGGAAGGAGCCAGCTAGAAGCGGATGCGCCTCGCCCGCCACCCCTGCCGCGAAAAGGAACAGCGCCAGCATCATGAAGGCGAAGGCGATGGTACGCCGCGCCCCGAAGCGGCGGCCGGCCCTTCCCCAGACGAGCGCGAAGAAGAGCAGAAGATTGCCGCCGGACACGAAAAGACCCGCGACGATCTTTCCCTCGCCCGTCGCGACCATGAGGATCGGGACATACACGAAGAAGGTCGACCAGAAGCAGGATCGGCCAAAAGCGATCACCCAGGCGAGCCTGAGACGAGGCTGGCTGACGAATCGGCGCACGTTCCTCAACGGATTCTGCGGCGGCGTCTTGCCGGGACGGATCACCGGATTGTCGCCGAGGCGGAAATACCAGAAAAGCGCAAGCAGGATGGCCGCAAAGAGCGCCACGACGCCATGCGCGGCAAGCAGGCCGAAGCGCGTGTAGAGGAAGACGCCGAGCAGCGGACCGCAGGTCCAGGCGAGCGTCGACCATGCCATGCGCAGCGACTCGGCCTGCATGAACTCGGTCTTCCGTATGTAGTCCATGATGTAGAGATTGAGCGTTATGGACAGCGCGCTGGCACCCATGACGCGGAAGAGCATGCCCAGCATCTGGCCGGGCAAAGTCTGCGTCACCAGGAACGCCGAGCCGACGATCAGGCTCGACGCGCCGGCGGTATATACCCAGCGCCTGGCGAAGCGCTCGATGAGGAGCGGCATGGAAAGCGTCACCGACAGGCCGATAAACGCCACCAGCGTATAGAGGAGCGAGACCTCCTGCTCATTGCGCAGGAGATCATAGGCCTGGATCGGTATGACGCTCGAGATCGAGGCGCGGGCGAAGGATTCGACGGCATAAAGCGCGGCGAAAGTACGGGCGCCCCGCCGCGGCACAGCCGGGAGCCAGATCGGATGCTGTACCTGCGTCGCCATGAGGGTCCCGGGAGTATCGGCTCCCGAAGATGTGCATCCATATATCGGATTCGGATAGCAGGAAATCGACGCAGGCGAGCCGGAAAACGAAGCAGACGCTACGAGTTAGCGGTGTCCTTGAGAGTCCGCTCCGCTCAATCCCATTTCGGCGAGAACCCGAAGCTGCAGAGCCGACTGCCGGCGCGGGCCAGCCCCGAGATCGCCGCCATTTCGGTGTCCGTCAGCGAAAAGTCGAAAATATCGAAATTCTCCTTCAGCCGTTCCTTCCTTGTCGTACGCGGGATGGCGGCGACGCCCTCCTGCTGGACATGCCAGCGCAGCACCGCCTGCCCTGGCGTCTTGCCGTGCGCCCTGGCGGCTTCGACGACCGGCTTTTCCATGAGCAGGCCGCCACCGCGATGCAGCGGGCAATAGGAAACCATCGCCATACCGGCGGCGCGGCAGGCCGCCTGCACCTTCGACTGGTCAAGATAAGGATGGTACTCGACCTGGTCGGCGACGAGCGGCGCGTCGGAAAGGCGGATCGCATCGGCCAGAAGCCCGGTTGGGAAGTTCGAGACGCCGATATGCCGCGTCAGGCCGGCGGCGCGCGCGTCGTTCAGCGCCCCGATCGTATCGGCCAGCGGAACCCTCGGGTTCGGCCAATGGATGAGAAGCAGGTCGACATGGTCGACCCCGAGTCGCTTCAGGCTGGCCTCGGCCGAGCGCCGGAAATCGCGCGGCGCGAGATCGGCATGCCAGACCTTGGTGGTGAGGAAGATAGCATTGCGTGGAACTCCCGACGCGCGAAGGCCTGCGCCGACCGCCTCCTCATTGTCGTAGGCGGCGGCCGTGTCGACATGGCGGTAGCCGAGCTTCAGAGCA
>JBQCFA010000497.1:0-3249 GCA_051959695.1 Rhizobiaceae bacterium | reverse complement strand
CTGCCGCTCTTCGAGGCGCAGAAATCCGGCCGCATCGCCCGCGCTTTCCTCGAACACCAGCCGGACGACGCGGTGCCTCGCTTCCAGTACGAGGACCATATCGCCGCCCTTCTGGACCAGCGCGTCTGGCCGGACTCGACCCGCGCCATCTCCGAACTCCGTCTCACCATCCAGTACGAGTCGGCGTCGGGCTGGGGGCGGCTGTTCTCCTCAGGCAAGCTCTCCGTCGATATCGTCGACTATCCCGGCGAATGGCTTCTCGACCTGCCGTTGCTCGGCAAGGATTTTCGCGGCTTTTCGGCCGACGCGATAGAGCTTGCCGAGTTGCCCGTCCGCGCGGACCTTTCCGCCGAATGGCGGGAAGCGGCGGCCGCGGTCGATCCCATGGCGCCTTTCGACGAGATGGCGGCACGCCGGCTGGCGGAACTCTTCACCGCCTATCTGAGGGCCTGCAAGGCCGACCATCGCGCGCTTTCGACCCTGCCGCCCGGGCGGTTTCTGATGCCCGGCGACCTGGAGGGCTCACCGGCGCTGACCTTCGCTCCCCTGCCCGGTCTCGGCGATGTCCGCTTCCCTTCCGGATCGCTCGCTGCCACCCTGGAGCGGCGCTACGAGGCCTACAAATCCCATGTTGTGAAGCCGTTCTTCCGCGAGCACATCGCCCGGCTCGACCGGCAGATCGTACTGATCGACGCGCTCCAGGCACTGAACGCCGGCCCCGGCGCCATGGCCGACCTGGAGCGCGCCCTGGCCGAGATCCTCGCATGCTTCCGGCCGGGGCGCGCCAGCATCCTTACCGACCTCTTCTCACGCCGGATCGACCGCATTCTCATCGCCGCTACCAAGGCGGACCACCTCCACCACGAAAGCCATGACCGCCTACAGGCGATCGTCAGGCGGCTGGCGGACCGCGCGGCAAGCCGCGCCAGCCTTTCCGGCGCCACCGTCGACGTCCTGGCGATGGCGGCGGTACGCGCCACGCGCGAGGGCACCGTGAAGGAGGGACGGGAGACGCTGCCTGTCATCATCGGCACGCCGCTCGCAGGCGAGACAATCGCCGGCGAGACCTTCGACGGTGAGACCGAAACCGCAATCTTCCCCGGCGACCTGCCGGCCGATCCAGGGCTTGCCTTTGAGGCACCGCCTGCCTCGGGGAACGGAAGGCAGCCGCAGGATCAGCCGATCCGCTTCGTCCGCTTCCGCCCGCCGAAGCTCGAAAGGACCGCCGAGGGCGTGACGCTCTCCCTGCCGCATATCCGCCTCGACCGCGCCTTGCAGTTCCTGATCGGAGACCGCCTCGCATGAACCGAAAGCCGGCTGCCTTCCGACTGCCGACCGAACCGTCCGCCGCGCCAAAAGAGGAGGATCGAACCGCCGAGCCTGCAGGCGGGCATCGGCATCCGCGCGCGCTGAAGACCGCTTCGCTACCTGTGGTGACGCCTTCGGAAGACGACTTCTTCGCGAACGATATCGATGCCGGCGATCCCCCGCCCGCCTTGCCGCCGCGCCGGCGCTCTCGGCTCGGCGCGATATTCTTCGGCGCGCTCGGACTCCTCGTCTCGCTCGGCATAGGCCTTTGGACCGACCGCCTCATCCGCGATCTTTTCAGTCGTTCCGACTGGCTCGGCTGGCTCGCCACCGGGCTGGCGGCCATCGCGCTCCTCTCCTTGCTCGCGATCGTGATGCGTGAGCTTCTGGCGCTGAGACGGCTGGCCTCGGTCGAGAAGCTCAGGCGCCGCGGCGCCGACGCCCTCGCCCGCAACGACATGCGGGAAGCGCGCGCCCTCGTAGACGAGCTGGCCGGCTTCGTCTCGGGCAAGCCGGAGACGGCAGCCGGACGCCGCATCCTCGCCGAGACGCGCGACGACATCATCGACGGCGCCGATCTCGTCCGTCTTGCCGAGACCGATCTGATGGTGCCGCTCGACACCCGCGCTCGCACGCTGGTGCTGGACGCGGCCAAGCGCGTCTCGGTCGTCACCGCGGTATCGCCCCGCGCCGTGGTCGACCTGGCTTATGTGCTGTTCGAGGCAGGGCGGCTGATCCGCAGGCTTTCGGAGCTCTATGGCGGCCGGCCGGGTACGCTCGGCTTCTTCCGGCTAGCGCGCGACGTGATTGCGCATCTCGCGGTGACCGGTTCGATCGCCGTTGGCGACAGCCTCGTTCAGCAGATCGTCGGCCACGGCCTAGCGGCGCGGCTTTCCGCCAAGCTTGGCGAAGGGGTGGTCAACGGCATGATGACGGTGCGCATCGGCATCGCCGCCATGGAGACTGTCCGTCCCCTTCCCTTTGCGGCGGCAAGGCGCCCCCGAATCGGCGATTTCCTCGGCGAATTGACGAAATTTACCGCAAGAAAGGCCGAACAGGCGCCGGAAGCGGAAAAACGGACTTGATGTAGCAGGCATGCTCGCCCATTCTCGCGCTCCAGATAGTGCTTCGTCGGGGACGACGCGGGAAATGAGACGAAGCGTTAACCATTCCCCGTCCATGGTTCCGCGCTTGCAGCGCTCCGTATCCGCAGGTTCTGACCCTATGAAGCCCAGCTTCCTTTCCGCCATTTTCTCGGCCGCCGCGACGGCCGCCGTCTTGGCGGCGACGATCGCGTCCGGGACGGCCGCCGAGAGAGACCAGAGATTCTTTCAATCGGTCGAGGGCCGCTGGGCCGGTCCCGGCGAGGTGGTCGCCGGCAAGTACAAGGGCACGAAGTTCACCTGCAACCTGACGGGCAAGACGCCGGAGCACCGGGCCGGCATGATGCTCGACGGAACGTGCCGGGTCGGGCTCTTCTCGCAGAAGATGTCCGCGGTGGTCGAAGAATCCGGACATGGCGGCTATCACGGCGCCTTCCTTGACGGATCCAAGGGTAAGGGCCTCGACATCGTGGCGGGCGACGTGAACGGACGCACCGTCGTTTTCGCCCTCAACCGCAATGCGCTCAAGGGCACGATGGCGGCCAAGCTGCCCGACGCGAATACGACGATGGTCACCATCTCGGTCAAGGTGAACGACGATCTCGTGCCGGTCATCGGGGTGAGCCTGAAGCGCATGGACAACGCCGCCATCGGCGCCATCGCGCAGGACTGACGCTTTCTCCGGAAGCCTGAGACCGTCTTTCTCGGGGCAGGCCCGGGCGAAGCGACGGACGCTACCCGAAAACCATTCCAGAGGCCGCTCCGCGGCCTTGAGCGTCAAAGCTGGGGATCGATCGAACCCCGAGCATTCCACAACCCCACGCGCCCCACAGTTGCA
>JBQCFA010000496.1:0-2650 GCA_051959695.1 Rhizobiaceae bacterium | reverse complement strand
CCTCGTCGCCGAAACCGGCTCCTCGATCATCGTCACCAACGAGGGGAACGGCGACCTGACGCAGATCCTGCCCAAGGTGCATGTCGTGCTGGCCTCGCTCGAAAAGATCGTGCCGACGCTGGAGGACGCGGCGCAGATCCTGCGCGTCCTGGCGCGCTCGGCGACCGGGCAGGATATGAGCGTCTATACGACCGTCTCGACGGGGCCGCGCCGGCCGGGCGATCCGGACGGGCCGGAGGAATACCACGTCGTGCTGCTCGACAATGGCCGCTCCTCCATGCTCGGCACGGAGTTCCAGGACATGCTGCGCTGCATACGCTGCGGCGCCTGCATGAACCATTGCCCGGTCTATCACGAGATCGGCGGCCACGCTTATGGCTGGGTCTATCCGGGACCGATGGGCGCGGTACTGACGCCGGCGCTGATCGGTATCGACAAGGCCGGGCATTTGCCGAACGCCTCGACCTTCTGCGGCCGCTGCGAAAGCGTCTGCCCCATGCGCATCCCTCTGCCGAAGATGATGCGGCACTGGCGCGAGCGCGAGTTCGAGCGCGGGCTGAACCCGGCGACGGCGCGGGCGGGCCTGAAATTCTGGGCCTTCTTTGCCAAGCGGCCGTGGCTCTACCGCTTCTCCACATCGATCGTCGTGCCGCTCCTGTCGTTCTTCGGCGGCAGGAAAGGCCGTTTCCGCTCACTGCCCCTGGCCGGCGGCTGGACCAAGCATCGCGACCTGCCCGCCCCGGAAAACCGCACCTTCATGCAGCAATGGCATGGTCGCGAGACGTTAAAGCAGGGCACGGGCGGGAAGCAGGGAGCGGTCCGGTGAGCGGCCGCGAGGCGATCCTCGGCAAGGTGCGCAAATCGCTCGGCGGCGGCCAGAACGACGCCGCGCGGCTTGCCGCCGTGGAAGCGCGACTCGCCAGAGCGCCGAAGGGCGTCATCCCCGAACGCGGCCAACTCGACGATCAGGAGCGGCGGCGGCTCTTCGTCGCCATGGCGGAAAAGGTCTCGGCGAGCGTCAGCCGTGTCAAGTCCAACGACGACGTTCCGAAGGCGGTGGCGGAGTATCTGCGCTCGCGCAATTTGCCGGCGGCGATCCGGATCGGCAACGACAGGCGGCTGACGAAGATGAAGTGGGCCGCGCAACGCGCGCTCGACATCAGGCACGGCCCTTCCGACGGCGACGACGAGGCCGGCGTGAGCCACGCCTTCGGGGCGATCGCGGAAAGCGGGACGCTGGTGCTCGCTTCGGGGAGCGACAACCCGACGACGATCAATTTCCTCCCCGAGCACCACATCGTCGTGGTCGACGCCAAGGATGTCGCCGGCGACATGGAAAGCGTGCTTTCCAGATTGCGCAGGAAGTACGGCAAGGGCGAGATGCCGCGCACGCTCAACTTCATCACCGGCCCGTCGCGCTCCGGCGACATCGAACAGAAGCTGCTTCTCGGCGCGCATGGCCCGCGCGCACTCCACATTATCCTCGTCGGCGACTAGGGTCAGGAGGAACGTCCGGTGGCCGGCATGCACCTCATCGATGCGCGCGGCCCGGAAGGGATGCGCCTCTACGCCATCGGCGACGTGCATGGCCGGCTCGACCTGCTGGAGCCGATGCATGAGCAAATTCGCGCGGATATCGCCACAACGCGCCCGGCCGACTGGCGCATCCTCCATCTCGGCGACTATACCGACCGCGGCCCGGCTTCGAAGGGCGTGCTTGACTTCCTGATCCATGCGCGCGAGCGCGACGAGCGGGTGGTCGCGCTGATGGGCAACCATGATTTCGGTCTGCTGGAATTCCTTGCGGAGCCTAGTCCGTATGACCTTTTCGCGACCAATGGCGGGGACGAAACCGCACGCTCCTACGGCGTGGAGTTGCTGACGGCGCCGACGACAGCCCTGGCCGCGAGCGCCAAGGCGCTACGCGCGGCGATCCCCGCAACGCATATCGAATTTCTCCGCGCCCTGCCGCGCTCGATCTCTTTCGGGGACTTCTTCTTCTGCCATGCCGGGGTGCGACCCGGCGTGCCGCTCGGTCGGCAGGATACGCACGACCTGATCTGGATCCGGGACGAATTCCTCGACCATACCTCGCTTTACGAGAAAATCGTGGTGCACGGGCATACGCCCTGCACGGACCCCGAACTAATGCCGAACCGGGTCAATATCGACACCGGCGCCTTCTTTTCGGGACGTCTTTCCGCCCTCGTCATCGACGGAACGGAAAAGATGCTGATGGAAGTGCGCGGGGCGCCCGACCACCGGTACTAGAGCAACGGGCGTTCTGACGAACGCTATCCGTTGCGCCAGCCTCGTTGGTTTAGCCGCATTTGTGCGACGCCAGCCGATCCCGTCTGGCTGCAAAATGCTCTAGCGGATGGCGGCGCCAACGCCGTAGCCGTCGACGACGGCGTGCTTGGTGGAAGCATCGGCGCTGTATATGCCGGCCCCCCATACCAGAATGCCGGACAGCATTACGAAGGACAGAATTGCTGCTTTCACGGGGGTCATCTCGGTTGTGATCCTGTCACTTCGCACGGTCAGAGTTACCAAAATCTTGCCAACAAACGCCGCAATGAGGACAAAGTTGCCTCAATTCCGGTTTTTCCGATTCCGGGAGGGTGGGCGTTGCGGAAACGCCACATAGGGC
>JBQCFA010000495.1:0-2370 GCA_051959695.1 Rhizobiaceae bacterium | reverse complement strand
GGATGCTTCATTGGCGCGCGAGGCCATCGGTCTTGCGCTCGCCGCGCAACCTGGATGGGCCGCCCGTCCCGTGGCGGAGCGTGCAACGATCCTGCTCCGGATCGCCGATCTCTACGAGGCCAACGCGGTCGAGTTCTTCGCGCTTGCCGCGCGGGAGGCTGGCAAGACGCTAGCCGACGGCGTCGCCGAAGTGCGCGAGGCCGTCGATTTCCTCCGCTACTATGCCGGCCAGGCGGAGCAGGCGGAAGCCGGAACGGCCGCGCGCGGCGTCATCGCCTGCATCTCGCCGTGGAATTTCCCGCTGGCGATTTTTACCGGGCAGATCGCGGCGGCGCTCGTCACCGGCAATGCGGTCATCGCCAAGCCAGCCGAACAGACGCCGCTCGTCGCCGCGCGCGCGGTCGAACTGATGCGGCAGGCCGGCGTTCCGGAGGACGTCATCCAGCTTCTGCCCGGCGACGGCCCCTCGGTTGGCGCCCCGCTCGTGGCCGATCCGCGTATCGCCGGCGTCTGCTTCACCGGTTCGACGGAGGTGGCGAAGGGCATCGAGAGACAGCTTGCGGAAACCGCCGCGCCGGACGCCATGCTGATTGCCGAGACCGGCGGCCTCAACGCCATGATCGTCGACTCGACGGCCTTGCCCGAGCAGGTGGTGCGCGATGTGATTGCCTCGGCCTTCCAGAGCGCCGGACAGCGCTGCTCCGCGTTGCGCGTGCTCTACCTGCAGGATGATATCGCACCCAAGGTGACCAGGATGCTCACCGGCGCCCTTGCCGCGCTGACCGTCGGAGATCCTTCCCGCATAGACACGGATGTCGGCCCGGTGATCGACGATGAGGCAATGCGGTCGATCTCGGACTACAACGCCGAAATGGAAAAGGAGGGTCGGCTCGTCGCGAAGCTCGACGCGCCCTCCGGCGGCCGTTTCGTCCGCCCTAGCATCTTCCGCGTTTCGGGTATCGGCGAGATGGAACGCGAGGTGTTCGGCCCGGTGTTGCATCTCGCAACCTATGAGCCGGAGAAGATCGACCGCGTCATCGCCGACATCAACGGCAAGGGCTACGGGCTGACTTTCGGGCTGCATACGCGCATCGACGCCCGTGTCCAGCATGTCGTCGACGCCGTGCATGCCGGCAACATCTACGTCAACCGCAACCAGATTGGCGCCGTGGTCGGCTCGCAACCTTTCGGCGGCGAGGGCCTGTCGGGCACCGGACCCAAAGCCGGCGGCCCGAACTATCTCAGGCGCTTCCGCAAGAGTCCAGGTGGCGCAGCCGCCGCAAAGGCCTCGACGGTGGCGGCCATCACTCCAGCAGGCGAGCCCGGCCCGCGCTTGCCCGCCGACATCGGCGTAAAATGGGCAGCGCGGGACGACCGCATTCCGGCGTTGCGCAAGTTGTTACGCGGCAAGGCCGCTACGGCGGTTGCAGCCACGGCGGCGGCCGAATACGGCCCGGTCGATCTTCCAGGGCCCACCGGCGAGGCGAATACGCTTGTGAGCGCGCCGCGCGGACACGTGCTTTGCCTGGGGCCGGATGCCGAGAGCCTGCTGGCGCAGGCGGTACAGGCCCTTGCCGCCGGCAACGCCGTCCTCGCGGCCGCGCCTGAAGCGAGCAAGACGCTTGCGCCGCTGATGGGAAAGGGCCTGCCGATTGCCGCGATCAACGGTGCCATTGACCCGGCCGAGCTCGGCGCGCTGCCGGTCGATCTCGTCGCCTTTGCCGGCGATGCAGATACGTTGCGCAGGTTGCGTCGAGCGCTTGCCCTGCGGCCGGGCCCCATCGTCGGCATCGTCAGCGAGAGGATCTATCCGATGGCCTACGCCCATGAGCGCGCCATCTGCGTCGATACGACCGCCGCCGGCGGCAACGCCAGCCTGCTCGCGGCGTCGTGACACGCAAACCCCTCCTCTCCGCGAGGGAGAGGAGGGGCAGGCCAGCGGCGATTGAGCGACCAGGGCGAACGCCCGCCCGTCGCACCCGAAACGCTCCGCCGCTATGCCCTCACTTCCTGGCGCTGGAAGGTGACGTAGGCGCCAGTGAAGATCAGAAGCATGGCCGCCACCATGCCGGAAAGCTGTGGCCAGACGAGAAGCGCGCTCTGCACGAAAGGCAGCGGCGCGCCCGGTATCGCGCCCTCCATCTGGTCCATGAAGACCAGCCCGAGCGAGCGCGTCTGCGGGCTGAGCAGTGCCTGCGCGGTTTCCGAGAAGAGCGTGTTCGGCGAGATGCGGGCGAGCGCGCTCTGAAACTCGACGGCGTTGACGAGCGTCATCGGGTTGGTCGGATCGATCGGCGCCAGCGCGATGGTCAGCGCATGCACGATCATCCCCCAGAAAATAGCGAAGACCAGCCACAGCGCCAGCGCCGC
>JBQCFA010000494.1:0-5390 GCA_051959695.1 Rhizobiaceae bacterium | reverse complement strand
CTGGCGACGATGATCTCTCTGGTGTCGGTGTGCGGTTGCCTATTCATCCTCTTCCTATCAATGAACAGCCTTGCCCGACGCTGGAGCCGCCTTGTCGCGATAGACCACGCGCACCAATTCGGCGACCGCCTGGTAGAACTGGGGCGGTATCATCCTGTCGACCGAGACCTGCTTGTACATGGAGCGGGCGAGCGCCACGTCCTCGAAAACCGGGATATCGTGTTCCGCCGCGATCTCTCGGATTTTCAGCGCCAGCAGGTCCTGCCCCTTGGCTACCACGATAGGCGCCGCGGTCTCCTCTCTCACATAGCGCAAGGCGATCGAGAAATGCGTCGGGTTGGCGATGATGAGCGTGGCGCGTGGCACCGACTGGATCATGCGCCGCCGCGCCCGGTCGCGGGCAAGCGAGCGCATGCGGCTCTTGATGATTGGGTCGCCGTCGGTCTGCTTGAACTCGTCCTTGACCTCCTGCCGGGTCATCCTGAGGTCGCGGCGCCACTTGAAGCGCGACCAGAACAGGTCGACGCCGGCGATGGCCGTCATCACCAGCGTGATGGCGACGAGAATGTGCGTGGCGGCTTCTTTGATGACCATCGCGAATTCGGCGGGCTGGGTGATCATCCCCGCCAGCAACTGATGCACGATGCCATTCAGCGCCAGCATGACGAACATCGCGGTGAAGCCGAGCTTGCCGATCGACTTGCCGAACTCGACGAAGCCCTGCACGCCGAACAGCCGCTTCCACCCCTCGCGCAGCGAGATCCGCGAGGCCTTCGGCTGGATTCGGTCGACCACCAGGCGCGGCATGTTCTGGAGGGCCGAGGCCGCGAAGCCGGCGGCCATGAGGAGGACGAGCACGCCACCGATGCACTTGGCGATTTCAAGCAGTACCATCCGGTACAGCGTCGCCACGTCCTGCGCCGTGGCGATCGGCCATTCTTCCGGCCGGTCGAGAAAGCCGGACAGGAATCCGCCGAGATCCGCGATGCTGTTCCGGGCGATGAAGGTGGTGAACACCAGGATCGCCAGGAAGGAGGCGAGGATCGACAGTTCCTTCGAGAACGGCAGGTTGCCCTTGTCGATGGCATCCCGGATTTTTCGCTCCGAAGGCTCCTCTGTCTTGCTTTCCTGGTCGTTGTCCTCGGCCATCTGTCAACCGCGCGCCGGATACCCTCAGGCCGCTTCCTGGACTTCTTCGGAGCCGGGAAGCTGGACGGCTCCCTCGCTGGCGAGCCGGATCGCGGTCGAGGCGATATTCTTGCGCGCCCGCGCTATGTCGGCGAACGGGATGTTTCCGGCCTCGCCCGCGAGTTCGGACTCGATCATGCGGCGCGAGCGCGGGCCGAGCGCCGAGAGGATCGCCTCTGCAAGCGTCGGCTCGCAGCCACGCAACGCCAGCGTGACCACGTCCGTCGACAGCCCGTCGAACAGCGCCACCCTCGACTTCTGCGAAAGCTGGACGATGTCGTCGAAATTGAACAGCCGCGCCCGGATCGCCTCGATATCGGAGGTGCCGGCGGCGCGCATCTCGCCCACCAGCTCTTCGAGATCGTCCTTGTCGAGTTCGTTCAGGACGCCGGCGACGCGTATCTGGCCGGCGGTGCTGTCCTTGACGGTGCTTTCCGCGAGCATCCGCGTCCTGATCTGGTCCTCGACGATCCGCTTCGCCTGCTCGGGCACGTTGGTCATGGCGAGCCTGCGCTTGACCACCTCTCACCGGACCGGCTTAGGAAGCGTCATCAGGGCGTTCGCGGCCGGCTGCGGCGACATGTTGCAAAGCACGAGAGCGATCGTCTGCGGATGCTCGTTCGCGAGAAAGGCGCCGACCCGCTCGGATTCGAGCTTCTCGACGGACGGCCAAACCGGCGGCGGCGCCTTGTTCTCGACGGGCTTGGGCTGGTCCTGGCCCAGGATCGCCTTCATCTCCTCGGGCGAGAAGGATTCGTTCAGGATCGTGTCCATCGTATCGGCCGAATCGAGCAGCCCCGCTCCTTCGGCGAATTCGGCCTCGAATTCGCCGACGATCCGTTCAAGCTCGCCCTGCGGAATCGTCCGCAGCATGCGCGCCCCGTCGATCAGCGCCTTCAGTTCGTCCTGCTTGAAGAACTTGAGCAGACGCCCCGCCGCCGGCTTTCCCATCGCCACGAGGATGGCGGCGGCCTTCTGCGGCCTGGTCAGGTTGAGGGTCTGGCTCATCGGGCGTTGTTCCTGGACGAATGGCGGTTCAGCGCGGCGCCTTGCCGGCGGTGATGATCTCGGTGAGCTTCACGCCGAAGCGCGACGGGTCGTTGTCGAGCACCGTGATCTCGCCGCGGGCGATCTTCTGGCCGTTGACCACGATGTCGACCGGCTCGCCGATGCGACGGTCGAGCGCGACGGTCGAGCCCTTCTGCAGCGCCATCAGTTCCGACACGGGCATTTCGGCGCTGCCGAGCATGATCTGCACGTCGACCGGGATGTTCATGATGATTGCATTGTTGCGCAGGCTCGCCGCCTTGTCGCCGTCGGCGCCAGGCTCGTCGTGCAGCGCTCCGCGCAGATCCTCGATCGCCTGGTTCAGCTGCTCCTCCTCGATGTCGGTGTCGGATGCTTTGGCTTCGGGTTCGCTCATGTCGTTTCTCCAATCGGTTCCGGGCCGGCGTCAGCCGGGGAAAAGCCCGTCGATGAATTGCTGTCCAGCATCGTAAGGGTGGCGGACGCGCACCGTATAGTTCGCGCCGAGCTTGCCGAATTCGCAGACGAAGAGGGTCTTTTCCTTGGCCGACAGCCGCGTCTCCGCCTGCGCCGCCCGCGGCATCTCGATGACCTGGCCGGGCTGGAGGGCGGCAAGTTCGCCGAGCGTCATCGACGCCATGGGGATCGCCGCGTCCAGCCTCACGACGGAGCGCATGATCTCCTCGCCGAAATGCGCGCCCCACTTGGCTGCCACCGCCTTGTCGGCCGCGCCGGGCCGCTCGGCGCGGTGCGAGAGCAGTACGCGATGCGGCATGAACAATTCGATCGTCCCGCGGCTCACCGGCGTCGATACCTCGAAGACGAGCCGCGCGGCCGGACCGTCGCGGAGGAGCTGCTTCTGCAACTCGTCACCCGTTATCGCCGGGGGGATCGGGAAGCGGATGTCGAGCGAACGGGCGCCCGTCCCGTTGACCGCCGTGGCGATCTGATGGAATACCATGTTGACCACGGCCAGCTCGGTCGGAGACAGATCGCGTTCGATCGGAACGGGAGGCAGGTCGGGATCCGCGCCGAAGAGCGCGCTCACCAGCACGGCGATCGCGTCGGCATCGGCCAGGAGCAGGAGGGCGTCCGCGGAGATCGCTGACGGCGCGATGGTCATGGCGTGGTAGCCGCCGGCCGGCGGCCTTATGTCGGCGATGCGCGCCACCTCGACGCTCTTCAGCGTGAAGTCGACCGGCCCCGTCAGGCCCTCGTTTATCACCCGCGAGATAAGGGGCACGGCGCGGATCGCCAGTGACCGCGATGCGCCCATCACCTTGTCGGTCTCGCCGGTCGCGCCGACCAGCTTCTCGACGATGAGCGATTGCAGCCCGGCGGGACTGGCGGCGGCGGGACTGGCGGCGTCTGCCATGGTCACTCGACACTCCGCTTGCCGCTAGCCATCGCCTCAGGCCGCCTTCTTCTGTTCGCCGCCGCCGAGGTTCAGCGTGCTCTGCTCGACGGAATCGATCGATGGCCGGTCGTGCGCGGAGATCGTCTTGCGGCCGAACTCCAGCGCCACCTGCGGCAGCGAGCCGTTCATGTAGGCGAGCAGCGTCTGCTTGACGACGACATAGAGCCGGCTGTTCTTCTCGCGCACGATCTTGATCTTCGCCGCGATTGGTCCGACCACGGCGTAGGAAAGGAAGATGCCGGCGAAGGTTCCGACCAGGGCCGAGCCGATGAGCTCGCCGAGGATCTCCGGCGACTGGTCGAGCGCGCCCATTGCCTTGACCACGCCGAGCACCGCCGCGCAGATGCCGAGCGCCGGCAACCCATCGGCCACCGCGACCATGGCATGGTAGGATTTCAGCTTGTCGTGGCGGATGGTGTGGATCTCCTCGTCCATAAGCGCCTCGATCTCGAACGGCCGCGCATTGCCGATGATGATCAGCCGGCAATAGTCGCAGATGAAATGCGTCAGGTCGTGGTTCTTGAGGATGTGCGGGTAGGCCTGGAAGATCGTCGATTCGGTCGGGTTGTCGATATGGGCCTCGACCTCGTTGCGGGTCTTGGTCTTCAGCTCGCGCATCAGTGAATGCAGGACGCCCAGCGTTTCCAGGTAGTTCTGCTCCTTCGGCACCGCCTGCTTGAATGCCTCCAGGCACGCCTTGCCGGCGTCCTTCACGGTCGAGAAAGGGTTCGCGACGAGGAAGGTGCCGAGCGCGGCGCCAATGATGATGACGAATTCATAAGGCTGGACAAGCACGCTGACGTGACCGCCAAGGGCCATGAACCCGCCCAGCACGCAGCCGACCGTCACCACGATTCCGATTATTATGCCCACAACACTCTTCCCGATATTCCGGCTTCGGCCTTCGGGATACAGGCCGTGCCTTGTGTGAGGCTTGAAAGAGGGCCGGACCGCCAACCAGTTTCGCGCAAGCAACGCCGCCTATCGTCCGTGCCGCCGAACCGGAGCAGGACATCCGCGCGTGACCAGCACCTACGCCCAGTACCAGATGATTTCCTCGAACATGGCGCGCACGACCACGCAGGTCGAGGACGAGCCCGTGGTGCAGCGCGAGACGCAGTACTACCTGGCCAACATCGGCAATGTGAAAACGGTCGACGACTTCATCAACAATCCACGCCTCTTCAACTACGCCATGAAGGCCTACGGCCTCGGCGACATGACCTACGCCAAGGCGTTCATGACCAAGGTCCTGACGGAAGGCGTCTCCGATTCCGACAGTTTCGCCAACCAGCTTACCGATCCGCGCTACAAGGCGTTTGCCGAGGCCTTCAATTTCGAGGCCGACAAGGACCAGGCCACCACCTATGTGGCCGCGCAGAAGGGCGTAACGGACCGCTACACCCTGGCCGCCATCCAGAACGGCGTCTCCGCCACCGATCCGCTGCTCCAGCAGCAGACGGACGCCTATCTGAAGGATGTCGTCAACGTGAAGTCGATCGACGACTTCCTCAACGACGATGCCGTCTACACCTACGCGATGAAGGCCTTCGGACTCGACGCCAAGATCGGCGACAAGGACTTCATGCGAAAGATCCTGGAAGGCGGGGTCACGGATCCGAACAGCTTCGCCAACCAGCAGACCAACAAGAACTACGCGGCCTTCGCCGCGGCATTCGATTTCGCCGGACATGGCGAGGATGCCACGACCTACAGCGTGCCCGAGCAGGGAACCGTCGACGCCTATGTCCGCCAGACC
>JBQCFA010000493.1:0-5991 GCA_051959695.1 Rhizobiaceae bacterium | reverse complement strand
CGCCGCATCGTCGTGGGACCGCGTGGGACCGGCACGCGGGCTGTCGCTCTGCGAGACGTTAACTGGCTGATTCCACCGCCAATCAACGACTTGCGATGCGCCGTTAAGCTTCGCGCCCGGGAAGAGCCCCGCCCCGCCACGATCCAGCCCGCCACGATCCCCGCAGGCAACGGCGGCCCCGCGGTCATTCTCGATGCGCCCGCCCTCCCGGCGCCGGGGCAAGCCTGCGTCTTCTATCAGGGCGACCGCATCCTCGGCGGCGGCATCATCACCCGCTCTTAGACGGCGCTACCGCGCAGCCACTTGACGCCTGCATCCCCCAACGCCCAAATCCGCGCCGGCCAGACAGCCGGACGGCCGCTGCCTGCGGGGCAAACCCGCCGGCAGAGGAAAGACCGGGCTCCACGGGAACACGGTGCCGGCTAACTGCCGGCGGGGGCAACCCCAGGGAAAGTGCCACAGAAAACAAACCGCCCGCGCAAGGTTCATCCCCCGCGGGCAAGGGCGAAACGGTGCGGTAAGCGCGCACCGCGTCCCTGGTAACAGGGGCGGCAGGGCAAACCCCACCGGGAGCAAGACCGAATAGGGGCGGCCGCACAGCCACGGTGGAAACATTGTGGCCGCGCAGGGGCGTTCCCGTCCCGCCGCGGGCCGGGGCCGGGGCCATACAGAACCCGGCTTACAGGCCGGCTGGCAAATTTCCTCCACCCTCACATGTGGTGACGGTCGCAGTGCCTTTCGCCAGGCCGGCACCTGTCATGATGATCGCGCGAGGAATGACGATCGCGCCCGCGGTCGTGATCTCCGCGATGATCCCGGTCGTGGCGCCAGGCGTGATCGCGATCCCGGTAGTGGTCGCGATGCACGACGCGGGTCCGGTGCACCGTAACGGCCGGGCGGTACTCCGCGCGATGGTAGCCCTCTTCGCTGACGCAGCCCGACGTGGCCGCCCCGATGGTGACGACCGCAGCTAGCATGATAATTAATTTCAATCGCATTCCTTGTCTCCCGTAAGACCACGGGACTTAGCGCCGTGCCGTCGCTAGGCAACCCCTGGATGCAGATGCTCGGCCAAAAGCCGCGAATTCGAGCTGGCTATCGGGTTGCGGCGCCAAGCGCTGCCCGCAATGCCTTCCAAAGCTCCTCTGCCGGCTCGCAGCCAACCGACAACCTGACGAAGCCTGGCTCGACGGCGTCGCCCCAGCGCGCCCGGCGCTCAGCCGAACTGTGAACGCCGCCGAAGGAGGTGGCCGGCTGCAGCAATTCGCACGCGTTGATGAAGCGCTCGGCCGCTGCTTCCGACTCCAGCGTCAGGCCGATCATGAAGCCGAAGCGTTCCATCTGCGCCCGCGCGAGATTGTGCGATGGATCGCCGTCGAGGCCGGGATAGCGTAGCGCCTTCACCGCGGGATGGGCGGCCAGCCGCGACGCTAGAAGCTCGGCTGTCGCGCACATGCGGTCGAAACGGACCTCAAGCGTCTCGAGGCCGCGATGGACCAACCATGCCTCGAAGGGTCCGGGGATGGCGCCGGAAAGCTTCCGCCATTCGGCGACCGCTTTCATGATCGCCGCATCGCGGCTGGCCACATGGCCGAAAAGTGCGTCGGAATGGCCGTTCGGCGCCTTGGTGTCGGCGGCGACGACGACGTCCGCACCGAGATCGAGCGGGCGCTGGCCAAGCGGTGTCATTGTGGTGTTGTCGGCGACGACGACCGCGCCCGAGGCATGCGCGGCGGCGGCCACGGCCGATATGTCGCAAAGGTCGAGGCCGGGGTTGGACGGCGTCTCGATGAAGACGAGCCGATAGAGTTCGAAGCCCCCCTCGCCAAAGGAGGCGGTGGGCCTCGAATCGTGGGCTATGGCGAGCGGCTTCAGGAAGCGTTCGGCGAAGACACGTGTCGTGTAGTAGCCGTCGGACGGAAGGAGGATGCGGTCGCCTGATTTGAGGAGGGACAGGAAAACGGCCGAAATCGCACCCATGCCGGAAGGAAAGGCGAGCGCCTCGGCATCCTCGAAATGGCCGAGCAGGGTTTCCACGGCCTGCCAGGTCGGATTGTCGAAACGCCCGTACTGGCGGAAACCCGCCGGGTCGCCCGGCAAGTGGTACATCGACGCCATGGTGAGCGGGAGCGCGACCGGATCGCCCTTGGCCATCTCGGATCGCCGTAGATGCGCGGCACGCGCGGCCCTATCCTCCGGGGACTTCGTCATGGCCTTCCCTTCCGCTTCTCCGGCCGGAACCTATGGATGGGCGCCGGCCGGATGGCAAGGGCAGGGAGGTTGCCGCCGCCGGACACAAGTCCGGCAGGCTTTATGGTTGCCTTAGCGGCAGACCTTCCGAACCCTGACCACCTTGTGGTGATTGTGCCAGACCGTCGTACGCACCGTGCGGCAATGCGGATGCGGGTGCTTGACGATGACCTTGGTCGTCACCGTGGCCGCGGAGGCGGCGGCCGGCGCGAATGCACCGGCGAGCGAGAGGGCAAAAGCCCCGATGAGCAGCTTCTTCATGACAATGTTCTCCTGGATGAACGCCGACGGGAACCGCCGGCGGCGGAGCGGGACTCAGCGTCCGCCCGGCGCATAAATCCTCCGTCGCGAATTTGGTTCCGGGTCAAGCGCAATCGTGCCGGCCATAAACGGATCATTAGTCTTAATGACCGATAAATGTCGGGACCGGTCCGACATCCGGCGCCAAGGCGTCTGGATGGGCTTTGCCGGCGTGGTTCCCGTTGACGCCCATGGCAGCCCATGCTATCCCATTTACCCAGTCAATCGATCGTTTCCGCGCAGTGCACAGGGCGTAGAGGCCAGTCGGGTCATCTGGCCGCTGGCCCCCGTTTGCCTGCCGGTAACATGGAGCAGCAAGCGGGAGAGCCGAGGTGCGGCGCAAAGGGGACGGAGGCGACGGCCAGGGCGGGAACCGTCCATGACGGATCGTTATCTTTCGAATGCCGTAAATCGAATCGACGCCAAGGGGCGCGTGTCGGTGCCGGCGCATTTCCGCGCCGTGCTGCAGAAGAGTGGATACCGGGACCTGTATGCGTTGCGGACGCTGGACACACCGTCCATGGATGTCGGCGGCCCCGATCTCCTCGACCGCTACGAGGCGAGGATAGCGGCGGAAGACCCGCTTTTCGGGCTGTCGGACGACATATCCTTCTTCTGCCATGGCGACGGGACATTTCTGAAGCTCGACCAGGACGGCCGCATCCTGATCACGGATTTCATCCGCGAGCATACGGGTATCGACGCGGAAGTGGCCTTCCTCGGCCGTGGCAACTTCTTTCAGATGTGGGAGCCGGAGCGGCTGCGTGCCCATGGCGCGGAGGTCCGCTCGCGGCTCATTCGGCTTCGGCAATCCGCCGCCAGCGCGCGGCAGGCTGGAGAATCGGAATGACGGCGGGCCCCGGCGGCTCGAACGACGCCGGTGGCGGACCGGCCCGTCACATTCCGGTTCTCCTTTCCGAAGTACTCGATGCACTGCAGCCGGCATCGGGCAAGGTCGTCATCGATGGGACCTTCGGCGCCGGTGGGTACACGACTGCGTTGCTGGAAAGTGGCGCCGACGTAATCGCCATCGATCGCGATCCGGATGCGATCGCGGCGGGGCGATCGCTCGAGGCGGCTTGGCCCGGCCGCCTGCGATTGATCGAGAGCGCCTTTTCACGGCTCGATGAATGCGCGGACGGCCCTGTCGACGGCGTAGTGCTGGATATCGGGGTTTCCTCGCTGCAGCTCGACCAGGCTGAGCGGGGCTTCTCCTTTCGGAAGGACGGGCCGCTTGACATGCGTATGGCGCGCTCGGGCCTCGGCGCGGCCGACGTTGTCAACGGCTTCAAGGCCGGCGATCTTGCCCGGCTGTTCGGGATTCTGGGCGAGGAGCGCCATGCCGGCCGCATCGCCCGGATGATCGAAAGACGGCGCGCGGAAAGGCCGTTCGAGACGACCCGCGATCTCGCTCAGGCGATAGAGGCCCTGGTGGGCAATAATCCGAAGGACAAGATCCACCCCGCAACGCGCGTCTTCCAGGCGCTGCGGGTCTTCGTCAACGACGAGCTCGGCGAACTGATGGCGGCCCTCTTCGCCGCCGAAAGTATCCTGAAGCCGGGCGGCCGGCTGGCCGTCGTATCCTTTCATTCGCTGGAGGACCGTATCGTCAAGCGCTTCCTGGCGGATCGCTCGGCGGGCGAGGCGGTTTCCCGGCATCTGCCGGCGCTGCGGGCCACGCCGGCCACCTTCGAGAAGCCGGAGCGCGCCGTCACGCCCTCGGCGGAGGAGATCGTGCACAATCCACGCGCGCGGTCGGCCAGGCTGCGCGCCGCCGTTCGTACGGCCGCCCCGGCGCGGCCGGCCGATCGCTCCATCTTCGCGTTGCCGAGGCTGCCGGAACTCCGGCCCGCGGCGGAGAGGTAGATTCCCGTGTTCCGTACCACCGATGCCCTTCTGATCGCCGCCATGGTCGCCGCCGCCGCCTATACCTACCAGGTCAAGCGCGGCGCGGAGGACCAGTTCGACGCCATCAGCCGGATGAAGACCCAGATCCGGCTGGAAGGCGAGACTATCAATCTCCTCAAGGCCGACTGGAGCCTGCTGTCGAGGCCAGGCCGCCTGCAGAAGCTCGTCGAGATCTATGCCGACCAGCTGCAGTTGAAACCCGTCGACGCCGACCAGATCGTCAAGCTGGACGATTTGCCGATGCGGCCGCCAAGTCCGCCCGAGGGCGCTGCGACAGTGGCGCGGAACGGCACCGACAAGATCGTCACGAGCGGGGTGAAGCGATGATCGGGTGGCTAAGGCGGAAAAGGAGCGCCGTGGCCGGCGACGCGGCCATCATCATGGACGGCGCGCGCAAGGCGGGCGGTGGCCGGACCAGAAACCGCATCGTCATGACCATATCGATTTTCTTCGGCATCTATGCCGTGATGGCCGGGCGGCTCGTCTATTACGGCACGCATCATCCCGAGGACAACGGGCCTCCGGCGGGACGCCCGACGGCAGCGCGACCGGATATCGTTGACCGCAACGGCGAGGTGCTCGCCACCGACATCAAGACGGCCTCACTCTACGCCGAACCGCGTCGCATCGTCGATATCGACGAAGCGATCGACAAGCTCGCCACGGTGCTGCCGGACATCGACTACGAGCAGACCTACAACCGGCTGAACAGCAAGGCCGGATTCGTCTGGCTGAGACGGCAGCTGACGCCCAAGCAGGAGGCGGACATCCTCCAGCTCGGCATACCCGGCATCGGCTTTCGCACGGAGAAAAGGCGCTTCTACCCGGCCGGCTCCACGGTCGCCCACATCGTCGGTCTCGTGAATATCGACAACAAGGGCATCGCCGGGATGGAGAAGTGGGTCGACGACCAGGGCCTTGCCGTCCTGCAGGCGACCGGTCTGGCGACCGCCGAGGATCTGAAGCCCGTCAAATTGTCGATCGACCTGCGCATCCAGCACATCATCCATGACGAAATCACGCAGGCTATGGAACGCTATCGCGCCATTGCGGCCGGTGGCGTCGTCCTCAACGCCAAGACGGGCGAGATACTCGGCATGGCCTCGGTGCCCGATTTCGATCCCAACAATCCCTATAACGCCAATGAAAAGGACCGTTTGAACCGCATGTCGGGCGGCGTCTACGAGATGGGCTCGACGTTCAAGACCTTCACGACGGCGATGGCGCTCGATTCCGGCCGCGTGAAGATCACGGACAAGTTCGACGCCTCGCATCCGCTGCACTATGGCGGATTCACCATCCACGACTATCATGCCAAGAGCCGCTTCCTCAGTGTGCCGGAGGTGTTCATCTACTCGTCCAACATCGGCGCGGCGAAGATCGCCGAAACGATCGGCATCCCGGGCCATAAGGCGTTCCTGACCAAGCTTGGCCTCCTGACGCGCATGGACACCGAGCTGCCCGAGGTCGCCAAGCCCGAGCAGCCGAAGGAATGGAAGCTGCTCAACTCGATCACCATCTCGTTCGGCCATG
>JBQCFA010000492.1:0-6424 GCA_051959695.1 Rhizobiaceae bacterium | reverse complement strand
CAGACGGCGGCATTCGACCGATTCGCGGAAAATTTCGAGATACACCGGGAATATTGCCACTATCTGGCGACATGCCCGACGCATGACCAATGCGTGTTCAACATGACGTTCGGCTGGGAAACGATGCACCTTCCGATGTCGCTCAACATCCAGAAATCCGCCATGCACACGGCGGTGTGGAACAGCGCCCTCGTACGTCACTACACGGGGCCGCGCAAATTCCTGCCGGTCCGCTGGCGAACCTGCGACAGAAGGGAATTCGCCCTCCTCAAGGCGATAAGCGAGGAGGCCGGCCTCGCCGGGCCGGGCTTCCATGATTTCGGCGTCGCCTATCGCCTGAACGCGCTGCGCCGGCATGCGACCGTCGCCACTTACGAGGAAGCGATAAGCGCGGTCAGCGCCATCGATCCGCGGATTGCCCCGGCGCCCCTCTCGGCATAGGGCGACGCCACCGTCATGGCGATCGATCCGTAGTTGAAGAGGTTGCCGGCCCCGAACAGCCCGGAACCGTCACTGGCAGACCTGTGGAGACCGTCAGGCGCCCCGCTTGCCGATCCGCTCGCGACGCTGCGGCGCCGCCGAGGAAAGAACGGCCGCCACGCGCCGGAGAGCGCCTTCGGTGCGCAGCAAGTGCCCGATCGGCAGCAGCACCGATTTGCGGCTGAGACCGTAACCGTAGCGGAAAAGCCGCAGCGCTTCGGCGCGCCGGCCGCGCACGAAATGCGATGCCGCCGACCAGAACGCGGCTTCCGCGATGCGCTGGCGTGCGCGTTCGTGCAGCGCCGCGGCATTCGGCAGGCTCGCGCCCTCGCCATCGAAGAAACTGCGGAACACGGCTTCGCGCTCGCCGAGCACGGCCAGCCTGTCCTCCCACAGCGATTTGGAGATGTTGGTGGCGTGCAGCCGACGGACCGCGATCGGCGCATGCATCCGGGCGACCGCGCCCCTCGCGGCCAGCCTCAGGACCATCTCCAGATCGTCCATGAAGGGCAGGTGTTCGCGATAATGTCCCACGCTCTTCTGGATCGATGTCCGCACGAACAGGGCGTGCGAAGGCACGTTGAGGATCGACCCGCAGCACTCTTCGATGAAAATGTTGCCGCCCGTGACGTCGCCGCCCGGCGGCTGTTCCGGCAACTCGAGCGACGCTTCGCCGTCCCACATTTCGGTCGTCGCACCTACGGCGACGGAAGCTCGGGGCAGCGCTTCGAGAAGATCGACGCCGCGGCGGATCGATCCCGGCGTCAGGAGATCGTCCGCGCACAGGATCATGAAATACTCAGCCTCGGCGCGGTCGATGGCCTCGTTGTAGGAATAGTGCGCGCCCATGTTGCGTTCGTGGCGGACGAGTTCGACGCGGGGCTCGCGTCGCGCCAGGGATTTCGCCACGGCGACGCTGTCGTCGGTGGAGGCGTTGTCGATGATGACGACACGCAGATCGTCCAGTCCCTCCGACAGGATTCGTCGCACGCATTCCGGCAGGAAACGCGCGTAGTTGTAGTTGGGTATGAAGATGTCGACGCTGGGCACGACCGTTCCCCCGGCTGCGATCGGCCGAAAGCTTAACACCGGCGACGCCAAGGGCCGCTCCCGATTTCGACGACGCGGCCCCCGCTTATCGCGCAGGCCGCTGCCCGAAAGGCTTAGGCTGGCGCGTCCCTTCGCGAAATTGGGTGATTTGTTTTCTGATCACAGCCTTGGCTAGCCTGCCGGCATGGCGTCGCGGGCGCCGGCTCGGATGGATCGGGACCATGAAGATCAATAGGCTGACAGTGGCATTGACGCTGACTCTCGCCGCCGCATCGCCGGCTTCGGCGGACTTGCTGTGGGGCGCGAACGGGCATCCGTTCTATGCGTATCCGGGAACCTCGGTCGCCGAGCAGTTCGATTTCCTGGCCGACCTCGGCATGAAGTCCTACCGCGTCAACATCACCAACGCCGACAAGGCCGACGAACTGGCGGCGGTCGTCGCCGAGGCCAGGAAGCACGACATCGCCGTCCTTCCCGTCATAACCCCCGGCGATCTCGGCAGCAAAGATCCGAAGGTGCTCTACAAACGCGCCTTCGACCTCGCCGTCACCCTGATCTCGCGGTTCAAGAACGATATCCGGATATGGGAGCTCGGGAACGAGCCGGAGAACCCGGCCCTCATCAGGCCGTGCGAGATGCGGGACGACGGCAAGCAATATCCGTGCGACTGGGGCATCGCATCCGGCCGCGACGTTCTCGATTACTACGGGCCGAGATGGGCGCAGACGAGCGCCATCCTCAAGGGCCTGTCCGACGGGGCCATCTCGGTCGATCCGACGATTCTGAAGGCGATGGGGACGGCGGGGTGGGGCCACATCGCCGCGTTCGAGCGCATGAAGAACGACGGCATCCGATGGGACATCTCGGTTTGGCATATCTACGGGGAGGATCCCGAATGGGCGTTCAAGCGCCTCGCCGCCTACGGCCACCCGATCTGGATTACGGAATTCAACAACCCCTACGGCAGCCAGCGCGGCGACGACCAACAGGCCGCCGGACTGAAGTCCATGATGGAACGCCTGAAAGCGCTCGAGCCCCAATACCGTGTGCAGGCCGCCTTCGTGTACGAATTGATGGACGAGCCCTACTGGGCGCCGGATTTCGAGGCCTATATGGGGCTGGTCCGCGTCGTCCCGACGCCGGACGGCGGCTGGCGGACGGGCGAGCCTAAGCCCGCCTACGCGACGGCTCGGGCGCTGATCCGCGGCGAGGAGCGGTCCGTGCCGCGACCGCAATGCCGGCTGGAGGAAGCCGGAAGGGGCGACGCATCGATCGATGTCCGGCGGGTGCGCTACACCTATTGCATGGTGCTCGGGACCAAGCCGGACGCGGCCGAGCTCGCCGATTGGTCGGGCAAGCTGGAGCGCGGCGACGCGACCGTGCCGAACCTGGTCGCGTCGATGTTCCGGTCCAATGCCTTCAACGAACGATACAGCGGCTTCGGCCTCTCGGACCACACCTATGTGAGCCTGCTCTACAAGCTGCTGCTTGGCCGCATCGCCGACAATGACGGTCGCGCCAGCTATCTCAGGCAGCTTGCGGCGGGCGCGATGACCCGAACGGAGGTGGCCGTGAGCCTCGTCACCTCGAGCGAGTTCAGGAGCCGGCATCCGGGTCTGTTCGAGGAAAACCCGAAGATGGGACCGGCTGCCGGCCAGACCGCCACCGGCGAATAGGCCACCATCGGCGACTTGCGTGAATGCTCGTCCTCCCACGGAAGGCTTATGCGGGCGCGTCGGCCACATATCCCGCGATCATCCGATTGAGGCGGTCGCCGGCCGGGGTCCTGAAACGCTAACTTTCGACGGCAAATCCATCAGGAGGACGACAATGAAGGTGTTGGTCACGGGTCACCAGGGCTATATCGGCTCGGTCATGGTGCCGATGCTGCTCACGGCCGGGCACGAGGTCAGCGGGCTCGACAGCAATCTCTACGAACGCTGCACCTTCTCCTGGGGCGGCCGGCTCGCCAAGGTGCCCTCCATCCGCAAGGACGTGCGCGACGTCACCTGGCGCGACCTCGCCGGCTTCGACGCGGTGATCCATCTTGCCGCGCTCTCCAACGATCCGCTCGGCAATCTCAACCCGGACATCACTTACGAGATCAACCATTTGGCCAGCGTGCGCATCGCGCGCGAAGCCAAGAAAGCCGGGGTGGCGCGGTTCCTGTTCGCGTCCTCCTGCAGCAATTACGGCGTCTCCGAGGACGGGCTGATCGACGAGCGCGGCCTGCTCAACCCGGTGACGGCATACGGCCGTTCCAAGGTGCTTTCGGAACGGGACATCGCCAAGCTCGCCGACAGCAATTTCTGCCCGGTCTATTTCAGACCGGCGACGGCTTACGGCCTGTCGCCGCGCCTGCGCTTCGACATCGTCCTCAACAATCTGGTGGCGTGGGCGGTTACCGAGAAGCTGATCTTCCTCAAGTCCGACGGCAGTCCATGGCGACCGATCGTCCATATAGAGGACATATCGAGGGCCTTCATCGCCGGCCTCACGGCGCCGGCGGAAGCGGTCTGGAACGAAGCGTTCAATGTCGGCACGACCGAGCACAATTACCGCATCCGCGATATCGCCCAGATCGTCACCGAAGTGGTTCCGGACTGCAAGCTGACCTTCGCCAACGACGCCGGACCCGACAAGCGGTCCTATCGGGTCGATTTCTCCAAGCTGGCGCGGGTGCTGCCCGACGCGAAGCCGCGGTGGGACGCACGCGCCGGCGCCCAGCAGGTCTATGCCGCCATCAAGGCCTCGCACATGAAGATAGAGGATTTCGAGGGACCGCGTTTCCAGCGCATCGCCCATATCCGACATCTCGTCAAAGCGGGCATCCTGCGCGCCGACCTGCGGCGCAACGAGGCCGCCCAGCCCGCGAGCCGGATGGCCGTGGCGGTTCACTGACGTGCAGCCCGCGCGGCTGGCGCCCGACAACGATGCGGTGGCCGGATCCCCGGCCACCGGAGCGGAAATCTTCGAGCTGGCGCGAGAGATCTTCCCGATCTGCCGAAGCATCACCGGCGACGGCGTGCGCGAGACGCTCAATATCCTCGCCGGCCACATTCCGCTCGAGCGTCGCGAGGTCGCGACCGGCACGCGCGTGCTCGACTGGGAGGTGCCGAAGGAATGGACGATCCGGGAAGCGTTCGTCGAGGACGAGGAGGGCCGCAGGATCCTCGACTTCAGCACGTGCAATCTCAGCGTCCTGAACTACAGCATCCCCGTCGACCGCGTCGTGTCGCTCGATGAATTGCGGGAGCATCTCCATACGCTTCCCGACCAGCCGGACGCCATCCCCTACCGCACGTCCTACTATGCGCCGCGCTGGGGCTTCTGCATGCCGCATCGGCAGGCCGCGGCGCTTGCGCCAGGAAGATACCGGGTGCGCATCGACAGCGAGCTGAAGGACGGCAGCCTGTCCTACGGCGAATATGTGCACAGGGGCGAAAGCGACCGCGAATTCCTGCTGACGACCCATATCTGCCACCCGTCGATGGCCAACGACAATTGCTCGGGGCTGGCGCTCCTGACGCTGCTTGCCCGCGATATCAGCCGCCGGCGGACGCGCCACACCTATCGTTTCCTCTTCGCGCCCGGCACGATCGGCGCGCTCGCCTGGCTCGCAGCGAACGAGGCGCGACTGCCGCTGATCGATCACGGGCTGGTCGTCTCCTGCGTCGGCGACGGAGGCGCACCGACCTACAAGCGCAGTCGCCGTCACGATGCTTTCATCGACCGGGCGATGGCGCATGTATTGCGCGACAGCCCGGGCGCGCGGCTCCTCGATTTCTCGCCCTATGGCTACGACGAGCGACAGTTCTGTTCGCCAGGTTTCAACCTGCCGGTGGGCCTGTTCCAGCGATCGAGCTTTGCCACCTTCCCGCAGTACCACACCTCCAAGGATGACTTGGATTTCATACGGCCCGAGCACCTGACCGATTCCTGCCGGCTGCTGAAGGACGTCATCGACATCGTCGAAAGCGACTGGACGCCGCTCAACCTTTTCCCGAAGGGCGAGCCGCAGCTCGGCCGGCGCGGCCTCTACGCCGCGCTTGGCGGCGACACATCCGGCGCCGACCGGGCGATGGCGATGCTTTGGGTGCTCAATCTCTCAGACGGCGGCAATTCGCTGCTGGCGATCGCCGAACGCGCCGGCCTGCCCTTCGCCGAGATAGCGTCGGCGGCGGAGCTGCTCAGGCGGCACGGGCTCGTCGCCGCGACGGCCTAGAGACGGTCGGCTGCCCCGCCGTCAAGCGCCGGCCGGCTCCAGCGCGGGCCAATTGCGATCGTTGTCGGAGAGGATCGAAGGCGGCGCCGGCCAGTCGATGCCGAGCACCGGATCGTCATAGCGGATACCGCTCGCCGCGCCTGCCGCGTGGAACTCCGAGATCATGTACGCCACCATCGTGTCGTCGACGAGCGTCTGGTGGCCATGCGCGAAGCCGGCCGGAACGTAGAGCTGAAACCTGTTTTGCGCGGTCAGTTCGAAGGCGGCCCATCGCATGTAGGTGGGAGAGCCGGGGCGCAGATCGACGATGACGTCGAATATCGCCCCCTGCAGGCACGAGACCACCTTCACTTCCGCATGGGGCGGGCGCTGGAAATGGACCCCGCGCAAGGTGTGCCGGCTGTGGGAGAAGGATATGGAATGCTGGACGAATTTCGTTTCCAGACCGCGCGCGGCGAATTCCTCGATACAGAAGCTGCGTGCGAAGAAGCCGCGCTCGTCGGTGATCGGCTCCGGCGCGATCACCCACGCGTCTTCCAATGCGGTCGCCTCGAAGCGCATAGCCAAAACCTCGTCGGCCGCGCCTTGAACGCGACGGCCGCGCCCGCGAACATGCCGCGTCGCCGCAACCGGCAAAATCCGCCTGTCGTATGGTTCATGCTGCACGAA
>JBQCFA010000491.1:0-3375 GCA_051959695.1 Rhizobiaceae bacterium | reverse complement strand
GGCGACCAGATCCTCGTCGAACGGATCGACCTGGCCGGTGACGCCGAACGTGCCGTCGCGCAGATGCCGCCCGGCGCGCCCGGCGATCTGTCCGAACTCCGCCGCCGTCAGGTCGCGGTACTGGTAACCGTCGAATTTGCGATTCTGGGCGAAGGCGACATGGTCCACATCGAGGTTGAGGCCCATGCCGATGGCGTCGGTGGCGACGAGATAGTCGACGTCGCCGGACTGATAGAGCGCGACCTGGGCGTTGCGGGTGCGCGGGCTGAGCGCGCCCATGACGACGGCCACGCCGCCGCGCTGGCGGCGGATCAGTTCGCCGATGGCGTAGACCTCGTCGGCGGAAAAGGCGACGATCGCCGAACGGCGGGGCAGGCGGGTGATCTTCTTCTGGCCGGCATAGGCAAGGTGCGACATGCGCGGCCGCGTGACCGTGGAAATGCCTTTCAAGAGCCGTTCGAGAATGCCGCGCATGGTCGCCGCGCCGAGAAGGAGCGTCTCCTGGCGGCCGCGCAGATTGAGGATGCGGTCGGTAAAGATATGGCCGCGCTCGAGATCATTGGCGAGTTGCACCTCGTCAATGGCGACGAAGGCGGCGTTCGTCTCGCGCGGCATCGCCTCCACCGTGCAGACGGAGAAGCGCGCGCCCGGCGGCGTGATCTTCTCCTCGCCGGTATGAAGCGCGACGTTGGCGGCGCCGACCTTGTCGACCACGCGTCCATAGACCTCGCGCGCCAGCAGGCGCAGCGGCAGGCCGATTACGCCGCTCTCATGCGCCACCATCCTCTCGATGGCGAGATGGGTTTTGCCGGTGTTGGTCGGACCGAGGATGGCGGTTACGTCGCGCCCGGAAGGCACGGACTGGATTTCAGGCATGGTCTGGAAATTCATCGCGACAATAAGGGCTTTTCAGGAAGGGGTATTTTTCGGGCAGCGCTTTAGCTGCGGCCCTTGCACTTCGCACTCGCTCCGAGAGGCGTGTCCGGCCGCTCCATCCACATATAGGAAACTTGCGGCGAAGCAAAACGGCGGCAGGCGAATTAACGTCTGGAACGAATCGGCGACGAATCAGTGACTCGCTCGGATTCAGTGTTTGTTCACCCCAATATCTAGGGCGGAACAGATAGGGCACGTCCATATGCTGAATCAGGTAGCATCCAGAAGAAGGCTCGCAGCGGCCCAAACGTTAACGGGCTGCCGGAAGCACCCAACCCGGCCGCCCGCAATCTGCCCAAGTACAGGATTTGGTTCATCAAAATTGATGAATTCCTAACATGATCCGGGTCCTTGGGCGATTGGGCGTTAACGAATGGGCCATAGGCGGAACAAAGAGGCGACGAATCACTGATGGCAGGATGTTCCGGTTACGTTCACGGCCACATCTTGTGCCCTCCGGAAGGCGGCTCCCAATCGTCAACAGGATATCCACACGTTTGTCCACAGGTTGGGCGGGAGCGTTAACTTTTGCGTTCCGTGGTGGGACACACGCGTTACCATTTACGAAAAAGGCAAGAGGTTGTTCGCCTTCAAGGCAGTCCCCGGTTACGAAGTTCGGCCCCGCTGCCCAGGCCCAGTCGAGCCAGGAGGCGGCATGGACGATGCAGCCGTGGCCGGAGCGGTACGTCCCAAGGAGTCTCCAGCCGGCAGCGGCGCCATCAAGCGAAATACTGTCCGCCGTTCGCGGTGATGGTCGAGCCGGTGATGAAGCCGGCGTCGTCGGAAGCAAGGAAGACCACGCAGCGGGCTATCTCGGACGCCTCGCCCAGCCGGCCGGCCGGAATCTGCGCGATGATGGACTCGCGCACCTTCTCGGGCACCGCCATGACCATGTCGGTGGCGATGTAGCCGGGGCAGATTGCGTTGACGGTGATGCCGGCACGAGCCCCTTCCTGGGCAAGCGCCTTGGTGAAGCCGAGGTCGCCGGCTTTCGACGCCGAATAGTTCGCCTGGGCGAACTGACCCTTCTGGCCGTTGATGGAAGAGATCGTGATGACGCGGCCGAACTTGCGCTGGCGCATGCCGTTCCATATCGGGTGCGTCATGTTGAAGACGCCGTTGAGATTTGTGCTGATGACGTCGTTCCACTGCTCGCGCGTCATCTTGTGGAAGGGCGCGTCACGGGTGATGCCGGCATTATTCACGAGGATATCCACCGGGCCGAGTTCGGCCTCGACCTTGCCGATCCCGGCGGCGCAAGCCTCATAATCCGCCACTGACCATTTGTAGACCGGAATGCCGGTCTCCGCCTTGAACTTCTGAGCGGCTTCGTCATTACCCGCATAGTTGGCGGCGACCTCATAGCCGGCGTCCTTCAACGCGACGGCAATGGCCGCGCCGATCCCGCGCGAGCCGCCTGTGACGAGTGCTACACGTGCCATCGATGTTCCTCCTCAACGTCGCTCCGCCTTGGGTTATTTTATCTTGGCGAATGCGTCCTGCATGATCTTGGTTCCCATCAAGACGCCGTACTTCTGACTGGCCGCCTGGAAATTTGGGTCTGCGAATTGCGATGCACTGATACCGCACTTCTTGAGCGCGAGATCGACCAAAAGGTTGCCGAATTCGCCGATCGATGTCTTCAACGCAGTCGTATCGTCCTCTAGGGCGGCGACTAACATCTTTTTGATGGCCGCCGTTTCGTCGCCGCCTGAATTGCTCATCAAGCACCGCGCCAGTTGATCGGCATCGACAGGCTCCGCCGCCATGGCGTTGCCGCCAGCGAGCAGTGCCAGCAGAATCATCAATATTCTCATCCTGCCCCCCACAGGCACACGCCCTCCGGTATCCGCCGGTCGTCAGTCGCTTCATCTTTGCTTCAATGGACGACCGACGACCGACGAACCATCCGACTAGTTCATCGCTTCCACGCACATCGCCACGCCCATGCCGCCGCCGATGCACAGCGTCGCCAAGCCCTTCTTGGCGCCACGCCGCCGCATTTCGTAGACGAGCGTGTTGAAGATGCGGGCGCCCGACGCGCCGATCGGATGGCCGATGGCGATCGCGCCGCCGTTGACGTTCACGATGTCCTCGTTCCAGCCCATGTCCTTGTTGACCGAAAGGGCTTGCGCCGCGAAGGCCTCGTTGGCCTCGACGAGGTCGAGGTCCTGCACCTTCCAGCCGGCCTTTTCGAGCGCCTTGCGCGAGGCGGGAATGGGACCTGACCCCATGATCTTGGGATCGACGCCTGCCGTCGCCCACGAGGCGATGCGGGCCAGAGGCTTGAGCTTCCGCTTCTTGGCTTCCTTGGCGGACATCAGCACGAGCGCTGCAGCACCGTCATTGATGCCCGAGGCATTGCCGGCGGTGACGGTACCTTCCTTGTCGAAAGCGGGCTTAAGCTTGGTCATGGCGTCGAGCGTCGCGCCGTGACGG
>JBQCFA010000490.1:0-9378 GCA_051959695.1 Rhizobiaceae bacterium | reverse complement strand
AGGGGCGACGGGTGCGCGCCGCCGGCGACCAGACCGGCGATATGCGCCATGTCGACCATGAGATACGCCCCGACCTCGTCGGCGATCTCGCGGAACCGCGCCCAGTTCCAGATGCGCGAATAGGCCGTGCCGCCGGCAAGGATCAGCTTCGGCTTCGTCTCGCGCGCCAGCTTCTCCACCGCGTCCATGTCGAGCAGGTGGTCGTCCTTGCGCACGCCGTAGGAAACGACGTTGAACCACTTGCCGGACATGTTGACCGGCGAGCCGTGGGTAAGATGGCCGCCGGAATTCAGGTCGAGCCCCATGAAGGTGTCGCCCGGCTTGAGGAGCGCCAGGAACACCGCCTGGTTCATCTGGCTGCCGGAGTTCGGCTGGACATTGGCGAAATTGCAGGAGAACAGCTTTTTCGCGCGCTCGATGGCTAGTTCCTCGGCGACGTCCACGAACTGGCAGCCGCCGTAGTAGCGTTTGCCCGGATAGCCCTCGGCGTATTTGTTGGTCATGATCGAGCCTTGCGCATCGAGCACGGCGCGGCTGACGATGTTTTCGGACGCGATCAGCTCGATCTCGTGGCGCTGACGACCGAGTTCGTCGCGGATGGCGCCGAATATCTCCGGGTCGCGCTCTTCAAGAGCTGTGGTGAAAAAGCCGTCGAGCTGGCTTGAGGCGGCGGTCGCGGTAGCCATGGAAGCGAGACCCTTCGTTCAGGAAATCGACGCGCGCACTAGCACGTTTCCTGGTGCACTGCCACTTTCCCGCGCCAAATTCCAACGCGCCGAACGACGACAGATGGCCCTTGAACGACAAAGTCGCCGTCGGCGTGGAAAAATGTTTAGGGTCAGGACCTGTGGCCCGTCTGATTCCGGGCGGAATGCGGTAGCAAAGTGGAACGCGATGCGCTTTGAAACCATCTTTGTCGGGCTCTGGGTCGCCTTCGCACTCTCTTGGCTCGCTGCTTCGGGATGGGCCGCCCACACCGAAAAGAGAGCCGGGATCCGGAACGAGTGGCCCTATCGACCGATCCTGTTCATCGGCGCAGTACTGTTCTTCGTCCGGGCCCATGGCATCACGGGCTGGCTGCGCCTGTGGCGGCCCAGTCAACCTATTTTATGGCTGTGCGTCACGCTGATAGTCGCAGGCTTCGCTTTCTGCTGGTGGGCGAGGATCCACCTGGGTCGCCTGTGGTCCGGCGTCATAACGCGCAAGGCCGGGCACCATATCATCGACACGGGACCTTACGCCCTTGTACGTCATCCAATCTACAGCGGGCTCCTGCTGGCGATCCTTGCCACCATGATCGCAAAGGGCACGCTGGTCAGCATCGCCGGCGCAGCCCTGCTCGCTGTCAGCTTCTATATGAAGGCGCGACTGGAAGAACGCTTCCTGCGGCAGGAACTGGGCCCGGCAGCCTATGATGAATACGCAGGTCGCGTGCCGATGCTCATCCCTTTCACCTGAAAGGGGTGATATCGTCCATCCTCACGTGGCGCTGGAAATCTTCAGTTCCTGGGAGCCGTCGCGGCCATAGACATCATCGCGGAACTGCACCACGCCGGGTCCCGTCGACCAGGCCGTGATGTAGACGAAGTGCACGGGCGTCGGGTCGGACAACTCTACCGGGGTGTTGACGCCGGTCTTGATCGTGTCTTCCAGACGCTGGCGGTCCCAGCCGGCAGTGCCACGCATCAGCCACACGACAAGGTCGCGGACGTTCTGAACGCGAACGCAGCCGGACGAATCGAAGCGCATGAGCTGGTTGAACAGGCTCTGCTCGGGCGTGTCGTGCATGTAGACGCCGTCCGGGCTCGGGAAGTTGATCTTGACCGACGCCATGGCGTTGATCTTGCCCGGGTCCTGGCGAAAGCGGTACTTCGCAGCCTCGTCGGTCGACCAGTCGATCGTCGTCGGGTCGACTTCCTTGCCGTCGGGTCCGAGCAGATGGATGTTGTTGTCCGTCAGGTAGGTCGGGTCCTTGCGCATGATCGGGATGATGTCCTTGCGGACAATCGAAACCGGCGCGTTCCAGTAGGGATTGATGATGATCTCGTTGATCTTGGAATTGACCAGCGGCGTCTGGCGGCTGATCCTGCCGACGATCGCCGCATGCCGAAGCACGACGCGGCCGTTTTCCACCGCCTCGACCTGCTGGCCGGGGATATTGACCACGACATAGCGCGGCCCGAGATCGCCCATGGACTCCAGTCTGGTCAGGTTGGTCTGGAGCTGGCCGAGGCGCATGTCTGCGGTGACGTTCATCGCAGAGTAGCTATACTTGCCAAGCACGCCATCGCCGGGCAGGCCGTGGCGGAGCTGGAAGCGCCGGACAGCGGAATCGACATAGCTGTCGAAGGCAGGGGAAATACCGGCCTGCGTCGGCAGGTCCCCGGAAATCATCAGGCGCTTGCGCAGGACCACGACGGCGGGGTCCGCGTCGCCCAACTGAAGCTTCTTGTCGCCGGGAACCTGCGGCCAGCCGCCGCTCGAGACGATCTGCTGATATTGCTGGATCGCCATCTGGACGAAACCGATCGTCTCGGGGCTGAAGATCGGCAGGTTGGTCGCGACCCTCGCCTCGCTATCCGCGCCGCGAGCGTCGAACCCCGTGCTCCAGGTCCCGCGTCGCGGCGCGCCGAGAACCTGGTCGATCGTATTCTGGGCAAAAGCGGCGCCTGCCCATGCGCTTGCAGCGAGCGCGCCTGCACTCGCGAGAAAATGACGGCGATTCGTGTTCATGGCTTTTCCCGACACAAATTTCATCCCGAAATCGACGCCCGGGTTCGGCGGCCGCCCGCAATCATAACGCAGGAGCGCGACCCGCCAAAACCGACGCACAGACATAGGCTGGTAACGTTAACAAGCTGCAACCGCCCAAGCCTTCTCCCGAACGCCCATCCGGCCTTCCGGTTCCGGCAATGGCGGGCGATCGAAGAAAGTCTGCAAACCTCTGCTTTCCGCTCTCACCCCAATATGGCGGCAATGCGGCCAAGGCGCGCCGTTAAAGCGCATGTGATCAGGGTGCACGCAGCGGGGGCCTGGGAGACCGCCGGCTGACGATGGTTTACGGGCTGCCGTTGCGGATGTGCAACAGCCGTCGGTGCTCGCCTAACTGAACAGGGTGCTCCGCAGGCATTTCCATGCCTTGCGTCGCACCCTATGCGTCGTCGCATGCCGAGAACTACGATTACATGCGATATGCGATCGTGTCGTTCCAGAAGCGATCGAGGCGCTGGAGGACGCGGTTCATCTGCTTGAACTCATCCGAATTGATGCCGCCTACTTGCTCGATCGAGCCGACGTGACGCTCGTAAAGCGCACCGACGACCTCGGCGACTTCCTGGCCCTTCGGCGTCAGGCTGACGCGGACCGAACGGCGGTCGATGCGCGAGCGCTGGTGGTTGATGAAGCCCAGGTCGACCAGTTTCTTCAGATTGTACGACACGTTCGAGCCGAGATAGTAGCCGCGCGAGCGCAGTTCACCGGCGGTCAGTTCCGAATTGCCGATATTGAAGAGCAGCAGCGCCTGGATGGCGTTGATGTCGGAACGGCCATTGCGGTCGAACTCGTCCTTGACCACGTCCAGCAAGCGGCGGTGAAGCCGCTCCACGAGCTGAAGCGATTCAAGATAAAGGGAGCGGATCGCCTGACGCCGATCGTCGTTCTCCAAAGCGGGCTTCGCCGCCTGACGCGAGTTGATCATAGTACTTAGCCTCTCTGTTGACGCCCGGTGATTTTTCTTTGTCTTCACCTTGGCCGCACCCTATCGAATACATCTAAAATTCGAATTAAACGCCAAGCTTAACAGGTGCTTACAGGAGATCGTCTTGAAAGAGGACTAATGCACGGTTAATGCGGCGCGCCTCCTTTGAAGAAAGAGCGCCAGCCGAAAGGCGATATAGGCGACCGCCACCGCGAGATGCAGGAGGACGACCGGATCGAGGCGGCCGAAGCGTTCCGGCAGCAACGCATACATCACCGTTTCGATCGCCGCGCAAATGAACCAGATGACCGGCCCCCAGGAAGACAGCATCCACAGGCCGATAGCCGCGAAGGGAAATAGAACGGCAAGCGTCGGCGCGGCGACCTGCCATTGCACGGGCATCAGATCGAAGCGCCAGAGCGAGCCCGGATAGAAGCCGACCAGCCGCACCCAATAGTAGGTTCCGAAAAGCAGGCAATAGAGAGCCACCGCCCGCTGGAACCATTCGAACGCGGTTTCCGTCATCGACGGTCCGGTGAACCGGTGTTCGGCCTCGTCGATCGTCACAACGTCAGTTCCCTGTCGCCCAGGGGCGCGAAATAGGCGTCGATTTCCCCCGAGCCCAGTTCTTTTACCGTGGCCGGCCGCCATTCGGGCACAGAACCTTTGTCGATCAGGACCGCGCGAATGCCTTCATAGAAATCATGGCCCTCAAGCATGCGGTTCAGGATCCGGAACTCCATACGCATGCATTCATCCATGGAAAGCGTGTGGCCGGCGGCGATCTGGCGGAAAGTGACAGCCATGCTGGTAGGCGAACGCTTCCTCATCGTGGCAAGGGTCTCGGCTGCGAAAGGATCGTCTGCGGCCGCCTGTTCAAGGCTCGCCATGATCTCCGGCAACCCCGCCATCGAGAAATGGCGGGCGATCGATTGCAGCGCCGCCGCGTCCGTCTCCCGAGGAGCGGCGCGGAAGACTTCCCTCAGAGCCGAGCCCGCGTCGCCGGTGTCGCATAGCCGATCGAGAAGCCCGCCGAGATATTCGGCGGCGACCGTGTGCGTGGCAAGCCCCGACCAGAGCGCGTCGCCGTAGCGGATGCGGTTGCCGGTAAGACCGAGATAGTAGCCGAAATAGCCGCCGAGGTCGGGCAGGACATGGCTGGCGCCGACATCCGGGAAAAACCCTATGCCGACCTCCGGCATGGCGAAGACAGCATTCTCGGTCATGACGCGGTGCGAGCCGTGGACCGAAAGGCCGACGCCGCCACCCATGACGATGCCGTCGATCAGGGACACGTAGGGCTTGGGAAAGCGCTCTATCCGCGCGTTCAGACGATACTCGTCGGCGAAGAATTCATATTTCGGCCGCCCTGCCCTTCCCGCTTCATAGACGTCGACTATGTCGCCACCGGCCGAGAAGGCGCGCCCCTCCCCTCTGATGACGACCAGTTCGACAGCACGGTCCGCCTCCCACGCGGCAAGCGCGGCGGAGAGCGCCTTGACCATGCGGTGGTTGACGGCGTTCAGCGCCTTGGAGCGCGTCAGAGTCACGACGCCGGCCTTGCCCACGCGCTCGAAGCGGATGTCGTCGCCGCCGCCAAAATCCATCACCAACGATTCCCTCGATTGTCGCGCTCCCGAGTGCTACGCAGGGCATGCCGCATCGTCAATGCCGCGGCTAACCTTGCCAAGAACCCTCGTCTGCGCTTTGCATTGACCTTCCGCGGTTCGGGTGCACCAAGATGCGATTGTTCGGCCTGCTCCTCGTCTTCGTCGCCTGGTTCTCGACCTGCCATGCCGCGGAAGCCGACGTCGCCGGTCTCTATCGCGTGCAAACCATCGTCACCGGGACGCGCGAAGAGACCCGGCTGAAAGGTTTCGAGGACTGCCTGCGCTCGGTGCTGCTGAAGGTTTCAGGCGACCCGCGCCTTCTCGACGACCCGCGCCTGGCACCGATCCTGCCGAACGCGTCCGACGCGATCTCGGCCTTTCACTACCATGACCGCATGTCCGGCATCCCGATTCATGACGAGCAGGGCACGCACGACCGGCCTTTCGACCTCACCTGCGATTTCATACCCGAAAGAGTGGACGCCGCGCTCTCCACCCTCGGAGCCAAGCCTTGGTCCGCGCCGAGGCCGACTCTTGCGGTCTTCGTTTCCGCGCGCAACGGGCCCTCGGCCTTCATGCTCGCCGACGACGACGGCGACAGCGCGATCATGCGCCAGGCCTTTGCCGACGCGGCAGGGGCGCTGGCGCTCCCCGTCGTTTTTCCGAAGAAAGCCGACTTGCGGCGGATAAGCCTCGACGCGGACACGCTGCCGCGAACCGGGCTGGCGGTGCTCGATGCCTTTGCCGGCGAAGTCGGCGGCAGCCGCGCGCTTGCCGGCTCGATCGTCTGGAGCGAGAGGGAAACCGGCTGGGTCGCCGAGTGGCGCTTCTTCGACGGGACGGGCACCGCAATCTGGCAGGTTCGCGGCGTCAGCTTCGACAAGGCCTTCCAAAGCGCGCTGCGCGGGGCGGCGCAGATCCTGTCGGGCAACGGCGATCCGCCTGCGCGATAGCGCTCTGGCGATCGACGCAAACCGTCGCATTGGTGCTTTCGCCACGAAGTGCTAGAAGCCGCGGAGGAGCAAGGCCATGAACAAATTCAGCCGCGAATTGCCGGCCGGCGGAAGAAACGTCGACGAGATCACCGGAGGCCGGCGCCTGCGCCGCACGCGCAAGGCCGACTGGTCGCGTCGGCTGGTGCGCGAGAACCGTCTGACCGTGGACGATTTGATCTGGCCGATTTTTCTTGTCGAGGGCAAGGATCGCCGCGAACCGATAGAGGCGATGCCGGGCGTTTTCCGCCTCAGCGTAGACGTCGCGGTGCGCGAGGCCGAACGCGCGGCAAGGCTCGGCATCCCGGCCCTCGCCACCTTTCCCAACGTCGACATGGCGCTGCGCGACGAGACGGGATCGGCCATTCTAGACCGTGACAACCTCATCAACCGCGCCACGCGTGCGCTCAAGGACGCCGTGCCGGAAATCGGAATCATCACCGATGCGGCCCTCGATCCCTTCACCAGCCACGGTCACGACGGGATTCTGAGGGACGGCATCATCCTGAACGACGAAAGCGTGGCGCAGGTGACGGCGGCGGCCGTGCTGCAAGCGGCGGCGGGCGCCGACATCGTGGCGCCGTCCGACATGATGGACGGCCGCATCGGCGCCATCCGCGACGCACTCGACGCCAACGGCTTCCAGCACGTGGCGATCATGGCCTATGCGACGAAGTTCTCATCCGCATTCTACGGCCCTTATCGCGAGGCGATCGGGACAAGCGGCGTCCTGAAGGGCGACAAGAACACCTACTACATCGATCCGGCCAATTCGGACGAGGCGATGCGGGAGGCCGAGCAGGATTTGGCCGAAGGCGCCGACATGCTGATGGTGAAGCCGGGGCTTCCCTATCTCGACATCGTGCGCCGGCTGAAGGACGAGTTCGCCATGCCGACCTTCGCCTACCAGGTTTCGGGCGAGTACTCGATGATCAAGGCCGCTGCCGCGAACGGCTGGGTGGACGGCGAGCGGGTGATGATGGAAAGCCTGCTCGCCTTCAAGCGCGCCGGTTGCGACGGCATCCTTACTTATTTCGCCGCCGAGGTCGCGGAACTGCTCAAGAGATGACCCTACCCCTCGCTACACCGTAACCAGCCGTTTTCCAGCGTTGGCCAGAGGCGTGGTGACGCCCGACAGCATCGTGCGGACATAGCCGACATTCTGATAGCGGCCATTGAGGGAGATGCGTGGCAAGGCGCAGAGATGCCGGGCATGTTCCGCCCGGATGAGCCCATGGCGTGTGGTGACGGCGGAGGCGAACCCGGCTTTTTCGGCGAGCGCCACTTCCCTTTGTCCGACCGCGGAGGGAAAGCCGTAGGGAAAGGCCATGTGGCGCGGCTTCGTGCCCACCGCGTACGCAATCCGGTCGGCTGCTTCCTCCATCTCCTTCAGCGCTTCCTCCTCGGGAAGGCGCTTCAGGCTGTAGTGATGAACCGTGTGCGCGCCGATGGTCACCAGCGGATGAAGCGCCATCCGCCTTATCTCGGCCCAGTCCATGACATTGCCCCTGCCGGTGAATTCCGCGTCGATGCCCGCATTCTCGGCCATCTGGCGCAAGACCTCGCGCTGTTCGTGCTCGGAAATATCTTCCGACAGATGCTTTACGATCCTTACGAAAGCGTCACGCTTGGCGGCAGGGGTAGCGCAGTCGAACTCGAGGCTGCCGCCGACGACGCACATGCGTACCGCGGCTGCCTTCGCGACGATCTCCTCGAGCAATTCCCACCAGACGTCAACGACGCCTTCGACCATTCCCGGCGCGACGTAGACGGTGATCGGCGCGGAATGCTTCTCAAGCACCGGCAACGCCTCGGTCAGATTGTCGCGATAGCCGTCGTCGGCGGTAATCGTGGCGAAACGCGTGTCGGACGCCGGACTGACGATCCGGTTGATCGCCTCGTCCATGCCGACGAAGTCATAGCCCATCCGCTTCATCAGCGTGATCACTTCGTCGAGGAAATAGGGCGTGACGGTGAGATGCGCATTCATGCCGAGCGCATTCGGCGCGTCGACGGAGACATGGTGAAGCATCAGGATCGCGCCGACGCCGCCCATCAGCGGCTTTGCCAGCGGAGCGACGCCGCTGTAGCGCGCCATGTTCATGGCAAGCTTCCGCAAGGCTTCGTTCCTGTCGATCATTCCTTCACCTTTTGCCGCTAGGAGTCGGCCCATGCGGCCCCCGGACCGCCCATCGCCCTTATGCTAGCGCATCAAGGATTGAGGTATGGTTGACATGGCGGAGCGCTTTTTTCCCGGCCGCTCGGCTCCGGATGACGCGGTGCTGGCAAGCGGGGAGAACAGCGGCGAACTGGTGTTTTCGGCCGAACCCTTCTCGCCCGATCTCCTCGACGCCTACGCCCTCCTCACGAAGTCCGTTCCGACGGGGCCGGCCCAGCGCCCCGAATGGATTACAGCGTGGTCGAGGAACGTCAATTCCGATTGCATCCTCGCCACGGCCAGGAGGGGAGCCGAGCTTGCCTTCGCGGTGCCGCTCGAACTGTCGCGGGAAGGACCTTTCCGCGTCGCACGCGTGCCGGGAGGCAGCCACGCCAACGGCAATTTCTTCGCCGCGAGCCCGGCATTCCACCACCTTGCGGAACCTGAGAGGCTTATGGCCGATCTCTTCCACGCCGTCGCGTCGCTGCGGCCGGCAATCGACATGGTCGCGCTCGAAAGGCTGGCAGTGCGGCTCGACGGCCTCGCCAACCCGCTTGCCGCCCTGCCCCACGCCGACAGCCCGAACGTAGCGCTGGCCGCCGATCTCACCGGCGGCTTCGAGACGCTGGTCGACCGCATGAGCGGCAAGCGCAAGCGCAAGAAATACCGTTCGCAATTGCGCAAGTTCGAGGCCGCCGGCGGCTATCGATGCATCCAGGCCGGCACGACGCAGGAAGCTGCGCGGCTGCTTTCAGCGCTCTTCGCCATGAAAGAGTCGCGCTTCCGGAAAATGGGTGTGGCCGACGTCTTCGGCCCCGCTGGGATCAAGGCGTTCTTCGGCGAGCTCTTCAAGACCGCGCTGCAAAGCGCCGAGCCGCGCTTTATCCTCAGCGGGCTGGAAGTCGGCGGCAAGCTGCGCGC
>JBQCFA010000489.1:0-13963 GCA_051959695.1 Rhizobiaceae bacterium | reverse complement strand
GAAATGATGCAGCAGATCCCGGATCTCGTTGTCGTTCTCCATGGCCAGCGGCGTGAATGAAGGGGGCCGCGTGCTGCGGTCTATCAAGGTCACTCCCAGCCAGGTTTCCAGCGCCTGGATACGGCGGGAAAAAGCCGGCTGGCTGGTATTGCGTCGCTGCGCGGCAGCGGTGAAACTGCCGAGGTCGCGCAGAGCCAGGTAGTCCTCGAGCCAGGCGATATCCAAGATGATCCTCCGGAGGCCGGATATTATGCGATTTATGCATGATATATTGAGAACTACGCATTTGTAAATTGCCCCGCCAGCCGGTACCGTCGCCTTACGCTTGGCACCAGATGCAGTGGAGTGGCCATTGACTGTTTCGGCAGACGAGAAGGCGCGCTACAGGGTGGGTTTCGACATCGGCGGCACGTTCACCGATTTCATTCTCCTTGACCGACAAAGCGACACGATCAGGCTGCACAAATGCCTGACCACCCCGTCTGACCCTTCCGTTGGCGCTCTCGCCGGTCTTGCAGAGTTGATGCGGATCGCTGGCCTTTCGCTTTCGGACATCAGCGAAATCGTTCATGGAACGACCTTGGTCACCAACGCGCTTGTCGAACGCAAGGGCGCGCGCCTCGGCATGATCACCACGGCCGGCTTCCGCGACGTTATCGAGATCGGTACCGAGCAGCGCTACGATATCTATGACCTTTTCCTGGAATTCCCGGAGCCGCTGGTCAGCCGCCGCAACCGGCTGGAGGTTGAGGAACGCATCGATCGCGACGGGCAGATCGTCACCCCGATCGATCTGGAGGCGGTGAAGGCGGCCGCACGGCAGTTGCAGTCGGATGGTGTGGAAGCGATCGCGGTTTGCTTCTTGAACAGCTACCGCAACCCCTCCCATGAACGCGCCGCCGCCGAGGCGATCGGAGAAATCCTGCCCGATCTCCCCTTGTCCGTATCTTCCGGCGTCGTTGCCGAGATGTGGGAATACCAGCGCTTTGTCACGACCTGCGCCAACGCCTACGTGCAACCATCGATGGATCGTTACGTGCGCCGGCTGGAGCAGGAATTGCGCGCGCGCGGCTTCACCGGAGCCTTGCGACTGATGCAGTCGGCTGGCGGCCTCGTCTCTCCAGAGGTTGCGCGCCAATATCCGATCCGGCTGCTCGAGAGCGGCCCGGCAGGGGGTGGGCTGGCAACGGCGTTTTTCGGCAGCCTCGTCGGCAAGTCGGATATCATCTCCTTCGACATGGGCGGAACGACTGCCAAGGCCTGCCTCATCGAGAACGGCCGCGCGGAAATCGCGCCCGTGATGGAGGTCGCTAGGCTTCATCGTTTCAAAAAGGGCTCGGGATTGCCGATAAAGGCGCCGGTAATCGACATGATCGAGATCGGCGCTGGCGGGGGCTCAATAGCCTCGATCGATGAAGTCGGCCTTCTCAAAATCGGTCCACGGTCGGCAGGCGCGTCGCCGGGGCCTGCCTGTTACGGGCAAGGGGGCGAAGACGCCACCGTGACCGACGCCAACCTCGTGCTGGGCTACTATGATCCGGGCTATTTTCTCGGCGGCCGCATGATGCTGGACAAGGACGCCGCCAGCCGTGCTCTGTCGGTTATCGGTGAGCAACTAGCTATCTCGGAGGTCGAAGCCGCCTGGGGCGTGCATCGAACGGTGACGGAAAGCATGGCGGCAGCCGCGCGTATTCATATCGTCGAGAAGGGAAAGGATCCGCGGCGCTATGCCATGGTCGGGTTCGGCGGGGCCGGACCGGCGCATGTGGTGGAGGTCGCCCGCGCCCTTGGCGTCAAGGAGGTTCTTGTTCCCCCGGCTTCGGGTGCGGCATCCGCGCTGGGTTTCCTTGCTGCGCCTCTTTCGTTCGAGCAGGTGCGATCGCGCCCCTTGAATCTGGATGCTCCGGATGCAGCCGAAATCATGTCGGATACTTTGGCGGAGATAGAGGCGGAAACGCGTGCCATGCTCGCCTCTGGCGGGCTGTCGGCGGAAAATGTTGGCGTGGAGCGCACAGCCGACATGCGTCTGGCCGGCCAGACGCATGTGATAGCCGTGCCGCTACCCGCGAGCGCGATAACCGCCGATGAGATACCGCAGATCGTCGAAGCGTTCCGTCGCATCTATTCCGAGCGTTACACGTCCGTTTACGATGGTGTATCGATCCAGATCGTTTCGTTCCGCGTCCGTTGCGTCGGACCGACGCCGGCACTCTCTGTCGCTCAACTCGAGTCTACTGGCGGGAGCCAGGCCCTAAAAGGCACCCGCAAGGCATGGTTCGGCGAGGGCTTCCTCGACACGCCGGTCTACGATCGCTACGCGCTGAGCCCCGACCAGGAACTCGTGGGCCCTGCCATCATAGAAGAGCGCGAGTCCACGACGGTCATCGGCCCAGGTGATTCACTCACGATAGGTGCGTCGGGCACACTGCGCATCCAGGTCGGCATACCGGCGGCAACCGCGGCGCGCATCACGCCGGAGACTCCCTTGGAAGCCGCGCGCGAGATGATCGAAGCGGATCCGATCTCGCTGGAGATCATGTGGAGCCGCATGGTCACAGTCGTCGACGAGATGTGGCACACCATCTGCCGCACGGCGTTCAGTCTGATCGTGTCGGAAGCGCAGGATTTCGCCTGCGATCTACTCGACGCGAATGGCGATTCGCTGGTCCACTCGCCGCGCGCGATGCCGGCGTTCAACCTGACACTACCGCGAACCGTCAAGGCAATGCTGAAGAAATTTCCGGCAGGACAACTCCGCCCCGGCGACGTACTCATCACTAACGACCCATGGCTATGCGCCGGGCATCTTTACGATGTCGCCGTGGTCACGCCGGTGTTCCGCGGGGACGTTCTGATCGGGATCATGGGGACCGTCGGCCATGTCGGTGACATCGGTGGTGTCAACGATTCCATGCAGGCACATGAAATCTTTGACGAAGGCCTACAGATTCCGATCTTGAAGCTATACCGCGCCGGCGAAGCAAACGAGACGGTATTCGACTTTATCGGCGAGAACGTGCGCAAGCCGGAGGCGGTGCTTGGCGACATCCACTCGTTTGTGGCTGCGAACGCTCAAGGCGCGGAACGCCTCAAGGCGTTCATGGAAGAATATGGCATGCACGATCTGCGGGCCCTGGCCTCTGTCGTTCAGGGACGCTCAGAAATGGCGATGCGTAATGCGATTGAGGCCCTTCCGGATGGTGTCTACCACTCGGAAGTCAGCAACACGCTGCTCGGCCACAGTCTGCGCTACCCGCTCAAGATCACCATTTCCGGCGGCGAGATCGAGCTCGATTTCGCCGGAGCGCCGCCGCAACTGCCCCAGGGCGGCCTAAATTGCACCCTTTCCTACACGATGGCGCACGCTTCCTACCCGCTGAAATGCATCCTCAGTCCTCAGGTGCGGGGCAACGCCGGTTGCTACCGGCCGATCACCGTAAAGGCACCCGAAGGATCGGTGTTCAACTGCAGCCGGCCTGCTTCGGTTGCAATGCGCACGCGCACCGGCTGGTATCTCGCGCCCAATGTCTTTCGAGCGCTTTCCAAGGCGGCGCCCGATCGGGTCCAGGCCCATACCGGCCTGCCGGTCTCGGTGAAGGTGTACGGGCGGGACGATAAGGGCAAGATATACTCTGATCATTTCTTCATGGGGGGAGGGCAGGGCGCCAGCGATCGTGCCGACGGCAAGTCGGCGCTGCTTTGGCCGACTTCGGCGGCTAACACCTCAATCGAACTGTTCGAGACGCGCGCGCCGGTAATGGTCGTGGAAAAGTCCCTGGTTCGGGATTCCGGAGGCCGGGGGAGGCACCGGGGCGGCCTCGGAACGCGTACACGCATGCGCAAGCTCTATGACGACGGTCTTCCGGCGCTCCTGTCGGTCTATCCGGAAGGCGTCGATGCGGAAGCACCAGGACTTTTCGGCGGATTGCAGGGCGGCATTGCGCACGGGTCAGTGCTCGATCGTCAAGGCCATGTGGTCCGCGATTGCGGCTCCGGAGAACTGGTGACCCTGACCGACGCCAACATGATGATAGAGATCGTTCTGTGCGGTGGATCGGGTTACGGGGACCCTTCCCAGCGCGACCGGACAGATGAAAAAGCCGACATAGACGACGGATATGTGAGTGAATCTGTGGCCCGCGGTGATCTGGCCGCCGCGGAATAGGACGCCGCTGCGACGCGGCAGGGGAACAAAACAAGGATGGTCGGCCGCACGGACCGACTCGATGCAAGTGCCAAGCTGCACGAACCGGGAGTTAATCGCATGACGATTCGTATTCCACGACGCACGCTACTGAAGGGAGCGCTTGGGACAGCCGTCGTCGCTCCTCTGTCCGGCTTTCCCTATATCGCCCGAGCCGCCGAGCCGCTGGTGATCAACACTTTCGGCGGTGATTTCGAGAAGTTCATGCGCGCCGAGGTCGTGCCGGATTTCGAGAAGCAGACCGGTATCAAGACAAAGCTCGACGTGGGCCTGGCGACTAACTGGATCGCCAGTTGCCGCGCCGCCGGCCCCGAAAATCCACCCTTCGACGTCTTGATGCTCAATGCAATCTGGGCGGCGCTGCTCAGGACGGAAGGATATTTCGAGAAGATACCCGCTTCAAAGGTACCGAACCTTGCAGACGTGTTCCCCGTCGCGCGCTACCCCGACGATATCGCGGTGGCCGGCTGGTTTCAGCCGATGGGCGTTGCCTATAGTCCTGACACGATCAAGCAGGCGCCGTCGGGCTGGAAGGACATCTGGGACAACCCTGAACTGAAAGGCAACACCGGCCTCTACACGATCACCAACACAGCCGGCATGATGTTCCTTCTCATGACGGCCCAGATGTATGGCGGCTCGCAATATAAGACGGACGTTGCCTTCGAGCAGATCCGCAAGCTCAAGCCTTTCCTCCAGATCGATTTCTCGGGCACGATGGAGACGATGCTTACCCGTGGCGAGGTTGCAGCCGGTCCACTTGATTTCGCCGCGGTCACACGCCTTCGCCGGCAGGGGGTGAACCTTGCCATCAACATTCCAAAGGAAGGCAGCTTTGCGTTCGACCAGGTTTTCAACGTGCTCAAGGGGAGCAAGAAAAAGGAGCAGGCCTACGCCTGGATCGACTACATCCTCAGTCCCACGGTGCAGCTGAAGTGGGTCAACGGCTTCTTCGTTTCTCCCTCCAACACCAAGGCGCCAATCCCGGAGGGCCTCAAGGCGGAGATCCCGTTTGCCGGTGACGCGATGAAATCCCTGGTGACCTTTGATTGGGCCTCAGCGAACAAGAACCGTGACAAGATCATCGAACGTTGGAACAAGGAAATGAGCTGATGCTGGGCAGGATCGCCGTGTTCGATGACTGCCTGGAGACCGGCACCGAAGAAGCGAGGCCGATCGATCGATGACATCGGTAACGATACGCGGACTGGTCAAGCGTTATGACGGCGTTGCCGCCGTCGACAATATCCACCTTGCAATAGACGACGGCGAGCTGATTTCCCTGCTTGGACCGAGCGGCTGCGGCAAAACCACGACACTGCGCTCCATCGCAGGATTCGTGCAGCCGGATGCCGGCACGATCATGTTTGACGACAAGGACATCACCGATCTGGCGCCCGAGCGCCGGGACATCGGCATGGTCTTCCAGAACTATGCACTTTTTCCGCACATGACCGTACGCCAGAATCTGCGCTTCGGTCTCGAGATGCGCCGTGTCCCCGAGCGCGAGATGGCCGAGCGCATCGACAAGGTTCTGGATACCGTTCAGCTCGGCGGCCTGCATGATCGATATCCGCGTCAGCTCAGCGGGGGTCAGCAGCAGCGCGTGGCCCTTGCCAGGGCACTCGTAATTGAACCGCAGGTGCTGCTCCTCGACGAACCTCTGGCCAACCTCGACGCAAAATTGCGCGAGGAGATGCGTTTCTTCATCCGATCGCTGCAGAAGCGCGTCGGTATCACCACCGTCTACGTCACGCACGATCAGTCGGAGGCGATGGTCATTTCCGACCGCATCGTGGTCATGTCCAAGGGTCACATCGGCCAGCTCGGTAACGCCGAGGAAATCTATGCCCGGCCAGCCAATCGCCAAGTCGCCGACTTCATCGGCCTTTCCAATTTCATTGGAGGCCGGGTCAGGGCCGCGGATGAAAACGATCTCTATGTGCTCGATACCAAACTGGGAGAGCTGCACTGCCGGTCGGGTCACTCCCTGAGACCGGGAGACGAAGCGATTGCAGTCCTGCGCCCCGAATCCATCAAACTCTCCTCGGCGCAGCCACAAGGAGGCGCGCTCAACACCATATCGGGCAAGGTATTGGAGCGTTATTACCTCGGCAATCTTTCCGGATATCGGATCGCCTGTAACGACGGCACCATCCTTCAGGTCCAGGAAGGTCCCTGGCACGCGTGCGCTGTGGGCGACGAGGTATGGTGCACGTTCAAGGGCGACCAGACCTGGGTCGTGGACGAATGACGGATACGACGCGTAGCGGCATTCAAGCAGTAGCCTTTCCACGAGCGGGCTCCCGCCAGCAGAGACTGCTCACCCCAAAACTGCTGTTGATCGTGCCTACGCTCGTCCTGTTGGCGGCTTTTTTCATCATCCCCTACGTCAACATGGTGGTGATGAGTTTCCGCAGTCCGTCGACCACAGGCGTCTTCGCCCCGGGCTACACCTTCGCCAACTACGCCAAGGCGCTCGGCGACACCTATTACCTCCTGCTGCTGGGGCAGACGCTCTGGCTGGGGCTCGTGATCTCGGTGATCTGCCTTGTGGTCGGCTACCCTGTCGCATACCACCTCGCTCGTACACGCTCCCGCTACAAGGGTCTGCTATATGCCGGCGTCCTTGCCCCGCTCCTGGTGGGCGTCGTCATCCGCTGCTACGGCTGGACGATATTGCTCGCCAACAACGGGCTGATCAATCAGTCGGTGAAGGGCATGGGCCTCGGCCACGGTCTGAAGCTGATGTACAATTCCCTCGGTGTCAGCATCGGACTGGTCCATGTCTTCCTGCCATTCATGATCCTGCCGCTGCTCAGCACCATCCAGTCCATCGACCCCCGGCTGGAGGAAGCGGCCCGGTCGCTCGGCGCTTCTCGAATGCGGGCTTTTTTCCGCGTGACCTTTCCGCTCAGCCTGCCCGGCATCCAGTCTGGCGTAGTGCTGGTCTTCATGCTTACCATCAGCGCGTATGTCATTCCCGTTCTGCTCGGCGCCATGCGTTTCAAGATCATGCCGACGATCGTGATCCAGCTTCTCATCGACGCGTTTCTGTGGCCCTTCGGCGCGGCGCTGGCGTTGATCCTTTCAGTATCCGGAGCGATCTGCGTTCTTTTCTTTGTCCGGCTGACCGGGCGTTTCATGCGCGGTGTGACATGACCGTCCGGCGAAGTGAACGAATCGGATCGCGGATCGCGCGTTATGCCTTCAATTTTGTGGTGGCGGCAGTCTATGTCTTCCTGTTGCTGCCATTGGTCATCGTTGTGCTCGCCTCGTTCAACGCAGGCGAATTCCTGACCTTTCCGCCCCAAGGGTTCTCCCTGCGCTGGTACGTCACTTTCTTCCACAGCGAGCCATTCGTTAGCTCGCTGCTTTTCTCGCTGGAGCTTGCGATATTCGCCGCACTCGTATCGACCTTCCTCGGAGCTTGCTCAGCGCTCTATGTCGTGCGTTTCGCCGGCGCCTGGCGCGACATTTTCCGCCTGCTCATCGCGGCGCCACTCCTCGTCCCGGAAGTCCTCACGGCAATTGCGCTTCTCTTCTTCTTCTACAATGTGGGCCTCGGACGGACGGTTGTCGGCCTGGCGGTCGGCCATGTATTGCTGACACTGCCTTTCGTCTTCCTCGCTGTTTCTTCCGCCTTGTACAATTTCGACAGTTCGCTTGAGGATGCGGCCCGCAGCCTGGGCGCCAACCGGTTGACGACTTTCCGGCGTATCACCCTGCCTATCATCAAGCCGGGTGTGATTTCGGGCGGATTGCTCGCCTTCATCATCTCCTTCGATCTCTTTGCCGTTTCGCTCCTGTTGAAGGCGTCGGCAATTCGACCCTGCCGATCCAACTGTTCGACTATGTACGATTCAACTTCGATCCCACCGCGGCGGCAGTCGCCACGGTCAGCATCGTCATCACCCTTGTCATGGTCCTGGTGACCGATCGCCTGGTCGGACTGGAATCCCTTCGTTTTTAGAAACTGCCACAACAGAGGCAGGTTTGCGTTCACCTTGGAGAACCAGCATGAGCGACGCCGGAGTGGCAACCGGGCAAAGGCAAAAGGCCAGCGCCCTTGTCCAAAACCTGCTGGACAAATTTCCGCTGATCGACGGGCACAACGATACGCCCTCAGTCATTCGCAACGATTCGGTGGCTCGCGGCGATGTGCAGGCGTTCAAACTCGACGCGCCGAAAGAAGGCGATACCGATATCCCTCGCCTGATCGAGGGGAAGATCGGCGGCCAGGTTTGGGCGGCTTTCGTCGAAAGCTCGGATCCCCATCCGGCGACGACGACGCTCGAGCTCATCGATATTGTCCACCAACTGACGGAGGTACATCCGTCAATCTTTGCCAATGTGCTGCGTGCCGACGACTTCGCCAAGGCGAGGCAGGCGGGAATGATCGGCTCGATGCTCGCCGTCGAAGGCGGTGTTGGATTGGAGAACAGCCTTGCACCGCTACGGATATGGTACGCGGCCGGTGTTCGCCTGATGACGCTCTGCCATAACGGATCCCTCGACTGGGTCGATTCTGCCACCGACGAACCACGCAATTGCGGCCTCTCTGATTTCGGCCGCCTGGTCATCGGCGAACTCAATCGGCTGGGCATCATGGTCGATTGCGCGCACGTTTCACCCGATGCCATGCGCCAGGTGCTCGACACCAGCACCGCGCCGATCGTCATATCGCACTCCAACGCTCTTTCGCTTTGCAGCAACGTTCGCAACGTGCCCGACGATGTGCTCGACCGCATCCCAGGCAATGACGGCCTGGTCATGGTCACATTCATTCCCGATTTCGTCAGCGAGGAGGTGCGCGAATGGATGGCGCCTGTCCGCAAACTTTACTCGACCGTCTTCACAGGTCCGGAAAGGCGCCAGATCATGGCGCGCTACGAAGCAGACCATGGCCCACGCCCACGCGCCACTCTCAGCCAGGTCGCGGATCACATCGAATATATCGCCGAACGGGTCGGCCCCGACCGCATTGGTATCGGCTCCGACTTCTGCAATGCTCCGGTCGTCACCAGAGGCCTCGAGGATGTAAGCCGCATTAAGGATTTGCTGGTCGAGATGGCGGTACGCGGCTGGGACGAAGATCGGCTGGCGAAACTGGCGGGTCTCAACTTCATCCGCGTGTTCCGCGCGGTGGAAGCGGAAGCCGAACGACTTCGTGGCAAGGTGAAGCCCGTTTTCGCGATTGCAAAAGCGACTTCCTGAGATTGCGCCCCAACCAGGATTACGACCTGCATTCGTTTGGCCTCGCAACGAACCAGATTGCGCGCCAGGGAATGGCCTGCCGCCGGCTTTTCGCGTCAACGTCAACGAGTTTCGGCTAACAGCGCCTCCCGCGAACCCAAGCCCGGCCTCTTAGTCACAATTTCCCTTCTGTCAAAAGCATTGGAGGGCGTCGTTCGGCTCAGCGGCGTTTGCCCTCCGCCCCACCACATTCCTGACGTTCGACACCTGCCATCGTCCGCCGTGGGTGGTGCGAATGCCACGATTGTTGAGGGCATTGGCGATACCGCGATAGCTGGCGACGCCGGAGCTCCGGATGGCTTCGATGACGGGCCCGAGGGTGGGGGCAAGGCGGTCCGCCTCGCCGATAGCGACGGACCGGCCGCAGGTGGCTGCATTGGCGGAGGGAGTGGGATTCGAACCCACGGTGGGCTTGCACCCACGCCGGTTTTCAAGACCGGTGCCTTAAACCGCTCGGCCATCCCTCCAGCACTGAACGCGTCGGCATTTCCAGCTTTCAGCCCTCGTGAGTCAGAGCGGCCATAACCTTCCTTGCTGCCGATCGCATGTCACGCGCACGGCTTTACTGCTGCCCGGATCGCGGCGTCAACCTGCGCGCTTCTTACCGGGCCGTCGGAAATCGTGTATGCATCACCGGGATTTGCGCCACAATCTTGCCCGGTTCCAGCCATAGTCGATTAATCGCGTTTCAATCAATTTCTGGGAAGAAACGTGTTGCCGGGGAGCAGGGGCTTGGCTGTCGGCGCACTTCGCACCCGGGATCGGGACGGGGTGGTTCAACGCCCCGCCCGGCTGACAAAGAGGGGACCGCCAGAGAATGGTGATGGAGATCACGCACCGACGCATGCGATCCGCGTCGTCCATCCTTCTCCTCTCGGCATGCGGCGTGCTTCTGGCGGCATGCAATACGTCCGGCCCGGTCACTGCCCAGAAGAAGTCCAATGAGTATTTCTCTGAAGCGGAATATGGCGTTCCCGCCAGTCCGCGCGTGACCGACAGGCGCTCGCGCCTGCCGAGGCGCGAAGGGCGCGTGCAGGTCGGCACGCCCTATATGGTGCACGGGAAATGGTACTATCCCAAGGAAAACCGGAATTATAAGGCCGTCGGGGCGGCTTCGTGGTACGGGGACGCCTTTCACGGCCGCCTTACCGCCAACGGCGAGGTCTACGACATGGACCGGCTGACGGCGGCGCATCCGACCATGCCCCTGCCGAGCTATGCGCGGGTGACCAATCTCAAGGACGGCTCCTCGGTGGTCGTGCGCGTGAACGATCGCGGTCCCTATGCTGACGGGCGTATCATCGACCTCTCCAAGCGGGCGGCTGAGCTGCTCGACTACAGCACGGCCGGCGTCGCCCACGTCAAGGTCCAGTATATCGGCCCCGCGCCGCTCGTCCCGAACGACGACCGCTATCTGATGGCCTCCTACCGTCCCGGAAAGGACGGTGCCCCGTTGCCCGGCGAAGGCGGGGCGACAGGTTCCATGATCGCCATGAATGGTTCGACACCCGTATCCGGGCATGGCCCGGTTCCTTTCCCGGGCGAGCTGACCGATGGCACCGCGGCTGCGCCGTCCCAGCGGCCGGCGGTGGAGCTTGCTTCGGCTCAGGCCACCGACATCGTGGAAGAGGGCGATCCTGTGTTGCCGGCGTTCGGTCCGATCGTGCCGGAACGGCCGTCGTTCGGAGTGGCTTCGTCGGGCGTCGGAACGCTTCCCGTTCTCGGCTATGCGGACATGCGCGTGGAGAGTGCCGCAAAGCCCTTCCAGGCATTGCTCGCCCCGCAGGCGGGTATGACGCCTGCCGATATCGTCGCCTCGTGGAAGCGTACGCAGCCCGCTGCGACGGGCAAGGGCGACGAGGCGGCCTATGTCGCGGTCGGGACGTTCGCCAGTGCGTCCGAAAGCTCCCGCCAAGCCAAATCGCTTTCGGCATATGGCCGGGTGGAAATCGAGACGGCTGAGGATGGCGGGCACAGCTTCTATAGCGTCAATCTCTATCCCGACGGCCGCGCGTCGGTCGACGACATGCTGCGGCATGCCTGGGCGGCCGGGGCCACGCAGGCCATGACGGTACGCGACTGAAGTCCGGCCGGTCCCGCCGCCGGACGCGTTCACCATCTTGCCCCTAATTGATTGATCCGCCGGCGCCTGCGCTGTTACCCTTGCCGGACGATCGTGGGGGCAGGGACATGCCCCTCACGAATAGTTGGCAAGGCTGACGGGGCTTCCGGCCGGGACCGCAGGGTTCCGCCATTCCCATGGCCTTCGAGCGGACGGGTACGGGTGAACGTGAATCTGTTGCGATCGATCTTGCGATCGGCGGCGTTGTTGGCGCTGCTCACGCTTTTTTCGCTTTCCGCGGCCCATGCACAACTCTTCTCGACGCGCGCGTCTGAAGCCTACATGATCGACGCCGAGACCGGCACGATCCTTTTCTCCAAGGATGCGGACAAGCTCATCCCGCCGGCTTCGCTGGCCAAGCTGATGACGCTCGAAATGGTGTTTCACGCCATCAAGACGGGACGGCTCAACCTGGACGACCAGTTCTACATCAGCGTCAACGCCTGGAAGAACGGCGGCGCGGGCTCCGGCGGCTCCACCATGTTCGCCAAGGTCAAGTCGTCCGTCCGCGTGGAGGACTTGATCAAGGGCATGGCGGTGGTTTCAGCCAACGACGCCTGCATCGCGATAGCCGAGGGCATGGCGGGATCGGAAGAGAATTTCGCCAAGCTGATGACGGAACGCGCGCGCCAGCTCGGTCTCGGGGACATGGTCTTCAAGAATGCCACCGGCCTGCCGGCGGAAGGGCAGGTGGTTACCGTGAGGGAGCTGGCGCTGCTCGGTCTTCATATCTGGCGGGAGTACCCCGACCTCTACCACTATTTCGCGCTGCCCGAATTCACCTGGAACAAGATCCTGCAGCGCAATCGCAATCCGCTCCTGAAGATGGATATCGGCGCGGACGGGATGAAGACGGGCTTCACCGATGCCTCCGGCTACGCCATCGTCGGCTCCGCCGAACGCGACGGCCGCAGGCTCTTCCTCGCCATGAGCGGCATGTCGAGCGACGCCGAACGGGCCGAGGAGGCCCGCAAGATGCTCGACTGGGGCCTGCGGGCATTTGCGAAGTCCCAGCTCTTCGCCCAGGGCGAGACGGTGGCGGAGGCTTCGGTATTCGGCGGCGCGCAGGCAAGCGTGGCGCTCCGCGCCAAGGGGCCCGTGTCGATTTTCGTGCCGTTGACGAACCGCGACCAGCTGAAGGCGCGTGTCATCTATACCGGCCCGCTAGTGGCTCCTGTCGAGGAGGGGACGCCGGCCGGCGAGCTGAAAGTGTGGGTCGGCGATACGTTAAGCCAGGAGACACCGCTTTTCACGGCCGAGTCGGTCGAACGCGGTTCGATCTACCAGCGCGCCGCGAGTGCCCTGGAGGAACTGGCGATCGGCTGGATAAGGTGAATCGCGGCCCAGACGCATGGATTTTCCCGGCGGCACCGCATAACTACAGGACGGGCGGCGAAGCCCGGGATGTCGTGGTCGGGCAGCGAAATTGACATACGGATTGTTCGTGACATTCGAAGGCGGCGAAGGGGCCGGCAAGTCGACCCAGATCCGCATCCTGGCCGACAGGCTTCGCGCCGCGGGCCATGAGGTCGTGGTGACGCGCGAGCCCGGCGGCTCCCCGGGCGCCGAAGCCGTCCGCCATGTCGTGCTCTCCGGCGCCGCCGAGCCGTTCGGTCCCGAAATGGAAGCCGTGCTCTTCGCGGCGGCTCGCGCCGACCATATCGACCGGACGATTCGTCCGGCGCTCGAGCGTGGAGCGATCGTTCTCTCGGACCGCTTCGTCGATTCCTCGCGCGTCTATCAGGGCGTCACCGGCGGGATCGACCGGGGGTTCATGGAATCGCTGGAGCGGACGACGGTGGAAGACATGATGCCTGACCTGACGCTGATCCTCGATATCGATCCGGAGGAAGGATTGCGCCGCGCCAGCGAACGGCGCGGGGGATCCCAGGCGGATCGGTTCGAGAAGGAGGCGCTTTCCCTGCATAGGCGGCGTCGCAAGGCTTTCCTGGAGATCGCCAAAGCCGAGCCGAAACGGTGCAAGGTGATCGATGCCTCCCGCCCGACGGGGAAGATCGCAGCCGAGATCGCCAGCACCATCGAGGACGCCATCGAGAGAAAGGGCCTTATGGCCGGCGAGGCTGCGGGCTGAACCATGCTGGAGCGTCTCGCGGCGGAGCAATATGACAGCATTCCCGGCGTGCCCGAGCCGGCGGAGAACCCCAACCTGGTGGGGCATGCGGAGGAAGCGCTGCTGCTTGCGGGGGCGTATCGGACCGGCAGGCTGCACCATGCAATCCTCCTTGCCGGACCGCTCGGGATCGGCAAGGCGACCTTCGCCTTCCGCCTCGCACACCATCTGCTGAAATATCCCCGCGCTGCGGAAGCGCCGGACATGCCGGAGAACGCCGACACGGCAACCCCGCTCTTCCGCCAGATCG